>DRNA01000416.1 GCA_011322365.1 Aeromonadales bacterium
AAATGCCGGCATAATAAATAAAGCAGATAATACCTAACAGATAACCATAAAATCCGTAGCGTGAATATTTTATACCTAGAACAATTCCATATATTATAAAACCAGCAGCTGATAGCAGCATAAGCAGGCGTGGAAACACATAGTGCTCAGCGAGTATTTTTAGAAAATAAAAATAGAAACAACTAACAATTAAAACCCCGACTACAGGTACTCTACCCCTGAATCCCCCTCCATAAAATGCCGTTAGAAAGAGACTAAAAAAAGTGCCGACTCCACCAATCCACATAGAAAGAAAAAAGGTGTTCGGGGCTTCCCCCCGGTTACCTTTGATTTTCATTCTGTAATAGTTAAACATAAATCCCTCTTTGTTTAAAAGTAAAAGCTGGAATCAGCTTAAATTGTATTTAATCATTTTATAATTGGGGGATACAATTTAAAGTAATAAAAATAAAATAAGAACATCAAATAAATGATTTTTCATTCTGACCTTGTGGAGGTATCTTGAGATTTTAAGATCCCTCCACAAGTCACCCAAAGCACTCCCTAAAGTCATGGGGCAAGCTTTCGGGATGACAAGGGATCAGATGGGCCAATATAAGTGTCAAAGTTAAGATATTAAGCAAATACAATTATTTTTTCTTCCTTAACAGAAAATTGATTTTTTCAAACAGTTCTCTTTCGCCACCGGCTTTAGCCACGTCGGTAAAATATTGACCATTCACTACAAAGCCGGGCACGCTGATGATGCCAAATTGTTTTGCCAGTTGTTCGGCCTTTTCTACCTGTTGGTTAATAGATGGATCACTGATGGCGGTATCAAATGCCTGTTCGGTTACACCTAAGTCCAGAAACAGTTTTTTCAGCTGTTGATCGGTCTGGATCTGTATACCTTTGCTGTGAAAATCTCGAAATATTCTTTTGTGGCTTTTATCAAAAACACCTAATTTTTTACCAAGATAAAAAGCCCGGCTATAAACCCGTGCCTGATTATGCCCCAGCGTTAATGGCACTTTAATAAAGCTGACACTTTTCGGTAATTTTTTCTCCCAGGCTCTTACTTTGGGTTCCAGCTTACTGCAATGGGGGCAGAAGTAGGCAAAAAATTCGACCACAGTGGGTTTTTCTGTGGGCTGTGGGTTTCTAACCAGAGAGTAAGTTTTGTCCGTTTGGGAATCATCACAGGACGTAGTGAACAGGCTTGAGAAGAAAAGTAAAAGCAATACTCTATAGATAGGCTTCATGTGTGACTCTTTATAAAAATGCATATTGGATATATCTTACCATGGAATAAAAAAAGCCCGCTACCCTTAACATTTAATCGTTAAAAATAGCGGGCTGACCGACAATTCGTCCTTGACTCTCTTACGTTTGGCGTTAAGAGGGAGAGATAGCTGGGGAGGTATCTCACTCCATTTTGTGCGCTTTCTTGTTTAATGTACTCGAATTAAGCCAACAAACTTACCTTCTATATGAAACTGCTCCGGGTTTTCAATCATAATGGGGCTGTAGTCATCGTTAGCCGGTAGTAGTGCTGGCATGCCGTTGTGTGAGCCTAATGTTTTAACAGTAACTTCATCTTCTATTCTGGCCACAATAATTTCACCCCTGGAGGCGGTATTGACGCGTTGTACAGCAATGAGATCACCATCTAATATGCCTTCGTTGATCATGGAATCACCTCTGACCCTGAGTAAATAGGCGGGTTTTCGGTGGGCAATGACCTCTGGAATGGTGATGAAGCGCTCAATATTTTCAATGGCTTCAATGGGCATACCCGCAGCTACAGAGCCGATAAGGGGTAACTGGTTTTCCTCAGCTTCGAGAATTTGAATACCGCGTGGAGTATCGGCGTGTAATCGAATATAGCCCTTTTTTTCTAAGGCTTTAAGATGATCCGCGGCAGCTCTGGTGGAACTTGCTCCAATTTCTTTGGCAATCTGAGCGTGGCTGGGTGCAACACCTAACTCCGAGACCTGTTCTTTAATGAAATCCAGCACTTCTCTTTGACGTTCTGTTAATCCGGCTACCATGTTCAATTCTCCTATAAGAGGATACTATTCTCTTAAGACTTAGATGTACTGTCTCAATACACAACTTACTATAAAAAATATAAATATACTATACAAACAAATAGTAGTTATGCAAGTAGTATTTTAAGAAAATCTTCTAAGTAATTGATTAACGGTAAAATTTAATATCTGGAAAGTTGTTGGATCTGTTGTTGCAACAGTTTTTCCCAGGGGCCGAAAGGCTCTCGGGTGACGCGAATGGCATACCATAAGGCCTCAATGAACGATGCCAGCTGACGCACCTGTTGCCAGTCAAAATCCATTTTATAGAATTTCTGTGGGAACATTTCAGAGAGTTGAACATTGCTTAGCTCCCAGGCATTGGCAAAGATGGCAAAATCCAGTAAAGGGTGCGAAAGGGCTGCGTATTCCCAGTCCAATGCTTTAATCTGGTCATCCTGTTGCAGGATAAGGTTTCCGGCAGTGAGATCATTATGGCAAATTTCATATTCATGCTGGCGCATGGACAAATCCAGGATCAAGGGTTGTAACTGTTTTCGGCAGCTGGTCAGTTGTGGATATTCTTTTAACAATGGATCGAGTAATTGCCAGTAATAGCCGATAGTTTTATGCAACAGCCGGGCACTGATATCGACCTGAATGGCTGAGATATCATCCAGTAGTTGATTGAGATTATTAGCGATTTCCGGTTTGGACAAATCCGGTTTTTGTAATAGTCGCCCCTCAATATATTCAGTGATTAAAATGCCGCGCTCAATATCCGAGTAAACCACCTCAGGGGCCAGTTGTAATTTTGCCGCTTCAGTGATAATGGCAAGTTCATGCTGTCGATCACATTGAAAAAGATTTTTAGCTGAAGTGTCGATGCGTAAAACATATTTTTTATGTTGAGTTTCAATTCGATAACTGGAATTGGAATAACCCATGGCGATGGGAAAAATATGTACCCAGTCTTTTTTATCCACATCGGCATCGGATTGTAACGCCGGATTAAGCAGTGGAACAGTGAGTAAAGCCTGACGTAATTTTATTATTTTTTGCGGATCAGTTAGTTTCAGATCGATCGAAGATGTTTTTTCCAAGCGTAATACCCTGTAATACTTAATACGATATATAAACCAAACAACAGTGAGGTTAAATAAAAGCCTTTAACAATGTACATATAAATGGACAGTGCGTCTATAGCAATCCAGTATAACCAGTTTTCTATTATTTTCTGAGTGACCAGATAAGTGCTAATAATGGCAAATATGGTGGTAGCGGCATCGATATAAGCCAGTGCCGCATGAAAAAAGTATTGCATTAAAGAGCCTAACAACAACGCGGATAAAGAGCCAATCAGAATAATTTTGATGTGCATGGATAACGGTAGTTGCCGCACTATCTTTCTGGCATGGTTTTGCTTACCATGCTGGAAATTGGAGTGATCAATCCGCTGCCAGCTTACCCAGCCATAAACGGACATGGCAAGATAAAAAATTTGTAGCAGGCTCTCTGAATAAAGTTGACTGTTAAAAAACAGATAAAGGTAAATCAGGGTCGAGCAAAAACCGGCAACCCAGCACCAGATGTTTTCTTTAACCGCCAGCACAATATAGGCGATAGCCAGCATTACGGCTAACACCTCGAGAATAGTCATGGCTTTAATCGCCATAAGGATAAGCTGAAAAAAATGCTCCATTGGCAACGTGACGCTCAGTTAATTATCCATACGTGATGGATGTCGGTCACTGTTTAAAAATTTTGCCACCAGCACCTGATGTCCGTAAGTTTCAAAAGAATTTTTCAAAACCTGTTCTACAGTACGCATCACAGCATCAAATTCACCATAGAGTTGGGTATTCATGGTATTGGTAATGACATCAACATCTTTGTGAGTCTTAAGCTGTTCAATAAAGGTTTTAATGGGTGGAATGTACTCATCGGTTAATGGATACAAACTGAGTTCTACAGAAATGATCATGCGTTTCCCCTTAGTTTTATTTATAAGCCTATCATTTATTCGTAATTGTAATTAATAGTTAGCCCCCATTGGCTGGGGTTTCCCTGACGGGTGTACAATTTTTCAATCCAGTCCGGCGGTTCGTTGGCAAAAAAGAAGCCTCGTACAGTATATTTTTTATTCAGAATGTTTTTACTCCAGATAAACCAGCGCCAGTGTTTTTGTTCATAGCCCAGTTTAAAATTCACCAGGTTATAGGATTTAGAGACTTGATCATGGCTGTTTGAATAATAAAAACTATCCTTACCACTGATTTCCAGTAGTGCAAAAACACCTTTATCGCTTTCAT
>DRNA01000417.1 GCA_011322365.1 Aeromonadales bacterium
AACATAGGTATTGCCGGTTCAAAAGACGAACTGAACAACTTCCCGTCCTTCAAAGCATTACAGCAAAAAGCCAGAGAAAATAATATTAAAATTATGATCAGTGTTTTAAGCCTGGCCTCAAGCATTAATTTTTCACCGGGCTGTATTGCACTTGGTATTGCCCCAAAAAATCAGGATGCATTACCATAAACGGTACACCTGTTGAAAAGGCAGGGTAGCAGCGGTCTTTAGCCACGAAGGGTGTATAGCAGAATTTAAAATTCTTAAGAATCAGTAACCCAACTCTGGAAAGAAATACTCAATGTTGTTTCACCATACGTATGAGGAGAATGAACAAATAAAACGAATAATATAAAAATATAAGCGCTCCAAAAACAAGTAGTTACAACCCGCAATTATTCATTTCAAGTACTCTCTCTGCACGGTAACTTGACCGAACAAAAGCGCCGGACACCACTTCTTTGAAACCTTTTTTTAAACCGATTTGTCGGTAGTTTTCAAATTGCTCGGGAGTGACATAGCGTTCTACTTTCAGATGGTTTTTGGTGGGACGTAGATATTGTCCTAATGTGAGGATGTCAACATTTGCTGCTCGGAGGTCTTCCATGGTTTGTTCAATTTCTTTATCGGTTTCACCGAGGCCCAACATTAAACTGGTTTTTGTTAACAGATTGGGACGATGCGATTTTGCATGTTTTAAAATGGCTAGTGTAGTTTCATAACTGGCTCGAGGATCACGAACCGGGTGGGTTAATCGTTTTACTGTTTCAACATTTTGTGCGTAAACTTCAATGCCAGAATCTAACACACGATTGACATGTTCAAGGTTTCCAGCAAAATCCGGGGTTAGGGTTTCAACAGCAGTTTGGGGATTGAGTTTTTTTATTTCTCTAACACATCTGGCATAATGTTCTGCACCGCCATCATCAAGATCATCTCGGTCTACCGATGTTAAAACAATATATTTTAAATTCATTACCTTAACCGCTTCTGCAGCATGGGCCGGTTCTTCGTTATCCAGCCAGCCACCGGGATTGCCGGTATCCACCGAGCAGAAACGACAGGCTCGGGTGCATACCGAACCCATAATCATAATTGTTGCCGTACCACGATCCCAGCATTCACCGATATTGGGGCACATAGATTCTTCGCAGACGGTACTCAAACGATTATTATGAACGATGTCTTTAACTTTTCGATAGCCACTACCGTTAGGCATTTTAACCTTAAGCCAGGCGGGTTTCCGAGCAAGTTTATTGTCTACTTTTTCAGACTCGTTATTACGTGCTGGACGAATTCCGTTTCTAATGGCAGAAAAGCCCTGCTCGGTCTGATATTTGTTACCGGTATCCACTTGAACGGGTATTTTTTTTGAGGTGCTCATAAGCAATAGGATAAATAACGATACTTAGTCGGTATGATATCAGTTAAGCCTGAATTTTCCGAATAAAATCTAATTAGGCTTTCTGAATTAATATCCAACAGGAATGTTCCTTCTTTCTCTAGAGCAGGAGCTTTCTTTTCAAGCATCCTGAAAGCTACCTGAGAATAGAAGAAGTGATTCAATTTGCCAAACCAGGGAATGTTGCAGAGCCAAGTGTAAGATTCCTCCGCTACGGTACCCAAAGCACTCCCTACGGTCATAGGGTATTAGACGACAATTAACTAAAGAAGTTGCGAGTTACGAGAAATGACAGATTTTTAATCATTATAAGCCTGAACAGTGGGGTGAGACTCCCCCCTTTGAGCAAGCCGGATTTGCTGAGGTGCTCAGTGGGCAATCGGGTATGGACAAGGTGAATGCCGTAGGCAGAGAAGGTGCCCTGGGGTATACCCGATTGAGTGCGATCAGATAGGGAGATCTGTTAGCGCGACCACTCGATAGCGCCTCGGCAAATTTGGGGACCCGTAGGGCTTGCGATCTCGGCCGATAATAACTCCTGCATGATCGGCATTCTCACCATCCATGGTGATCGGGCCGCTGGGGATTGTTAAGGGGAGGTTCGGTAACCTCCCCTTAACGGTTTTCGCTTTTGAAATTTTGGGTGGTTTTGGTATTCTGAATCAATGGTGTTCTTAAGATCCTTTGACTCCGCTCAGGATGACAATGGGAATGGGTGGCGACCCAAAACACTCACTATGTTCGCTGGGTCAGCTTTCAGGATAAAAATGGGACGGTCGGACTATAAATGAGAAGTCTCATTTATATGAGAATAAAAGTGACGTTCCCTTATTATGACAAAAGTTAGTGCTCAGAATGAAGAGTACATGGCCTTTATGTATATCCATATTTAAAACATGAAGATTGAAATATCACAGACATAATCACGCATTACCTCACTCACAAATATTAATCGTCCGATATCGACTCACCTGCATGGCAGTAGACCAGTAATCTCCCGGCCAGCCACCCTTTTGTTTTAGTTGGGTAACAAACATATCTGCACTTGGAATCTGCTCCCATACAGTGGGCAGAAAAGTTGCTCGTCGGATCCCTTCCTGAAGCACCAGACCATCATTACCTGGTTCAAGCAGCGATAACAGGTCAGTTTCAGATTCAACCTGAATACGTTCAGGTCGAGTAAGAATGGAAATAGCAATGGTCGTGCGGGTTAAATCGCCAACGGTCAATTGAGAAAAACGGGGATCACGAAAGGCCGCTGAAATGGCATTGTGCATTACATCCAGATAAAGCGGTTCTTTCGCATCAACGGTTCCCATACATCCCCTCAGTTGACCATCCAGCGTCAAGGTGACAAAGGATGCCGCATATTGATTCATCTGTTCATTATCTCTGAAATCGAGAATGTCAGGTGCAATTCCCATTTTTAATTCATGAGTAATGGCCTGACGAGCCAGTTCTAATAATTGTTGTTGTTGCTGCTGATCAAAGGGCTGATCTGCATTAACTGATTCTGTATGCACCATATCCTACCACTTTCTCCTTGTCTCCACCCGTGTCGCCAGAATTAGCGAGGATGAGTTCTTCGATTGATAAATTTCTTCTACTGGCAAAAAGCAAAAAACCGTTTAAAATTTCACTGCCACAAGCCTGTTCGCCTGTGATGGGCCATTCTTTGCCAATAATGGCCTTGCTGGTAGCATGATCAAGCATCACAGCATCTCTATAACCATGGTAATGACTTAAATCACTACTCATAACGATTAAAATCTGCGGCAAATCCCACAATTTTTCCAGAATATCAGCTATCATCTCCGGATTTGACATACCAACCACCAGAGGCAGGATATCAAATCTGGGTAACAGTGTTTGCAAAAACGGCAACTGCACCTCTATGGAATGTTCTCTGGCATGGGCTTCATCAAGAAATTGAACCGTGCCTAGAGGCATAATTTCATGAATTAATGTAGCACTAACATTTATTATACCCAAAGGCGTCTCAAATTGAGTGCTCGAAGGTAAAGCCAGCCCCGCAAATGGCACATGATGAGATGGCCCTAAGATAATAACGTGCCGATAATTTTCAGCACAATCCATTAACTGACTATAAGCACTTGCTGCCACCACACCAGAGTACCGATACCCCGCGTGGGGCACAATCAGTGCTTTTACCGTATGTGAACAGGCTTGGGATTTATCACCACACAATGATGATTCCTTTACCATCTGTTCAATCTGCTGTTGTAATTTTAAGGTTTCTAATGGATAGAACATGCCAGCAACTGCTGGTTGACGTACTTTCATGTTCCCTCCTTTCTCAATAAACCAGAATGATCTCACTATAATATACCCATGATATCTGGAAATGCAGGTATCACGGGTATAAACAATAAGAAATGAAGGTCATGCGATAAAACAAATAAGAAAAAAGACCGGATTTATCGAAACTATCCTTCATTTCAGGCACAATACCCTGAGACTTGAGACGCATAAAATGTCAATTTGTGGCTGACATTTACAAAAGCCGGTCGATCAGTATACACCGTTACGACCCCAAAAGTAGAGTTTTTTAACTGGTAAAAGCATAAATGACATCTAAAGCTTTAAACAATACAATTGATTCGCTTAACCAGTTCTTCCCTGTTTTTCAGCAGGAACAGCAGCATATCATTCAACAATACTTCCTGGATCATGCAAGACTGGTTGAAATTGATAAAGACATAAACCTGTTTCATCAGGGCGATAGCTGTGAAAATTACTATTTTTTACTACAAGGGACCGTCAAAGTTATTACAGCATCTTCTCAGGGTAGAGAAATATTACTTTATCGTATTAAACCAGGTGAAACCTGTGTTCTTTCAACAAGTTGTATGATTAACGACCGATATTATCCTGCGGTGGGTGTTACTGAAACACCCTGCAAGGCTCTATCAGTGCCCGTACCCAGTCTAATTAAACTACTGGAACGTTCCACCATAATTAACCAGTTCTTTTTACATAATTTTTCCTTAAGAGTGGCCTCCCTGATAGATTTGATTTGTGAAGTGGCGCTGGAACGCCTTGATGTACGAGTCGCCAGGCATTTATTACAGAAAATGGATAACCAACATGAAGTTTCTATCACCCACGATGCTCTGGCACTGGAAATCGGTACTGCCCGCGAAGTAATAAGCAGGCAACTCAGAACCTTTGAAAAAAATGGCTGGATAGTAACCAAAAGAGGAAAAATAACTTTAATTCAAATAGATACACTCAAACAACTCTCTCAAGGCTATTTCAGTTAAAAATATTTTCAATCAGTTCACAACAATTGTTCAGTTGAATGTGATATTGTCACTGAAGCAAGGTTTCCAGACAATTAGAATGAGCGTGTTGTTAATCACTAACTGGAGAAATATTATGAAAGCAAATGAAGGTAGTATCGATCGTGCATTACGCGTAATTGCAGGTTTGGTCTTAATCGCACTGGTTTTTGTTGGCCCACAAACTCCCTGGGGATGGGTGGGTGTAGTACCCTTACTTACAGGGTTAATTGGCTGGTGCCCGCTTTATGCCATTCTGGGCTTAAATACCTGTCCTTTGAAAAAGTAAGCAATATTAAATTTGCCTGGTCTGTTAGCTACCCATCAATGCTAACAGCACCAGGCAAAATTTGGTTATTCTATTTGATTTAACTTCAGCAACCACTCATCAGGTACAACAAAACCTCTAATCCGTTCTCGATTATTAACAGGATCGTAACCCGCTATCTGTACTACCCGGTTTAATTGTTTAATATGTTCCTGAAGTTCTCTCTCATCCAGATTCCCCATCTCTGCCACATCTTTCTGGTTCAACGGTGCAAACCAGTCGTTTTTATCAAGTAAATACCATTGTAATAATTGTTGCTTTTGTACCGCTTTAAATTGACTTGCAGGACACCAGAATCCTAACTCCACCTGGGGATTTATCCATTCAGGTAAGGTAGTTGTTTTCGTAAAAGCATTCCAGAACAAACGACCTTTACAAATGCCATATATTTTCTCTATCTGCCAACGTTTTTGTTGGAGCAGTTTTTCCGTAGCAGGATATTGAGAAAGTTTTAACTGATGTTCCACCATGCGATTTATTTTCTTGTCTAATCGATCAGATTGATCCGGTCCATACCAGTCAGACATCCTGCTGCCATGTGAACTATTGAGATAAAATTTAACCGTCAGTTCATAATGCGATAGTAGTCTGGATTTAATCGTTTGCTGGAATCTGGAAAGGGACTGGTTTTCTAAACCGTTGTCTTCTGAAGTATGAGATTCGTCAACCAGCAGATCAAATGCTCCTAGCGTTCGGTCTTTTAATTGCACCTGATAATCAGCTGCAACCACTTTTTTACCCTGACATTCACTTAGCCAGAAATGCCAGAATCGCTCAAATTTTTCTCCCAGACGGTTAGTTTTTGTACGACTGATAAAATTAATTA
>DRNA01000418.1 GCA_011322365.1 Aeromonadales bacterium
ATACTTCCAGCCTATTGTTAATCTAACCACAGCAAAAATTGTCTCCATGGAAGCACTGTTACGCTGGAACCATCCCAAACTTGGACAGGTTAGTCCATCAATTTTTATTCCCATCGCTGAAGAGACGGGATTAATACTGGAGATTGGCGCCAAGGTTCTTGACATGGCGTGTAACACACTAAAAAGCTGGGAAAACTCTAATCTGCTGGCTAACTTAAGTCTGAGTGTCAACATGTCACCGAAACAGATTGCATTGGGTGAACCACTTGAACTGATTGAAGGTTTGTTAGAAAAACACCAGATTTCCGGTCAGAAATTAAAACTGGAAATAACAGAAAGTGTACTGGTACACAGTTTTCAAAGTGCTAAAACATTAATCAGTGGCCTGAAAATTCATGGCGTAGAAATATATCTGGATGACTTTGGTACTGGTTATTCTTCTTTAAATTATCTACACAACTTTCCCTTCGATGTACTGAAACTTGATCAGACATTTGTACAGTCCCTGCATCTTAGAAAAGAAAATATGGCTATTGTTAAAACTATCAAATTACTGGCTTCGAGTTTGAATATGGGTACCATAGCAGAAGGTATTGAAACCCTGGAACAGTTATCAACTCTGACAGCACTTGGCTATCATCGAGGACAAGGTTATTTATTTTCCAAACCCATGCCTCAATCCAGATTAAAAGATTTCATCCGTGATTTTAAAATGCCCAGATAAACCCCATTTAACAACAACTGTTGTTGTTAAATCAACTAAAGCTTCGGTTTGTCTCTCCTGTTTCAGGTTTCCAATCCCACAGATAGCATACACTACTTCATCATGATATAAACAGGGTAATTTATCACGCAACCAGATAGGGATATTATTTTCCTGAAAAATATTCTTTATTGTTTTATGAAACTGATTGTTTTTAAAAAAAATACTTTTTTGATCGATACCGAATTTTATGTTTATGCTGTTATCAGGTATATTTTCAATTCCTTTTGATTTCAGTTCAATGATAATTTCAAATACGGCAAAGCTATAAGTTAACTGCAGATAATCCTTCTTTTTGACAATGTTTTTTTCAAACAGCTGATTCTGAATATTTGCAGATAATTCTGTTGGAATAAGGAAAAGCTGTCGACCACTTTGTCGTAATTGATAAGGTCCAATATTCTGTTCAAATCTGCCGTCGGGTTTTACAGTAGACAATGTTTGTTGTATTTCATTTACTCTTAATCGAGATGGAATCTGCAAATTTTCACTTCTAAACCACCATGTCAGCAAATTTCTAATTCTGGCTGCAGATAATTGTTGCAGTGCATCTATTGAAAGATTATTTCCAGACAATTTTACCATGCGAGCATCTACTGAGGCCAAATCATTTAGTAAACCTGCCTGCTCCCTGCATAAATCAGCCACTTTTGCAAATCTTGAGTCAATATCATGCCATCGTGAACGAATGGGTTTGAAGATTTCATTTCTTAAAAAGTTTCGATCAAAATTATTGATGTTATTGCTAGGATCTTCAATCCATTCCAGTTTGTTTTTTCTGGCAATCATTTCAAGGGTTTTGCGAGCTGTGCCGAGAAAGGGTTTTAATAAAACAAAAGCCCCTCTCTGTTGCCTTGATTCCATCGCTGCCAGACCGTGCAAACCCGAACCACGTATGGCTCGAAACAGAAAGGTCTCTGCCTGATCCTGTAGGTGATGCCCCAGGCATAACACATCATTTTCCTCTATATTTTTTTCGAAAAGATTAAACCTTTCTTCTCTTGCAGCCTGTTCCAGACCATGACCATTAACCTGGATGGAGCTCACCTCTTCAACAATCAGTGAGATGTTTAAATCATCACAAACCTTCTGACAATGTTGTTCCCATTGGACGGCTTCAGATTGCAGCTTGTGATTAATATGAATGGCTTGAAGATGTTTTTTTTTAATTTTTTTCTGTTTAAAAATTTTTTTGATTAGATAAAGTAGCACTGTAGAATCAAGTCCACCTGAAAAACCAACCCAAACTGTTCTGGTTTCAGAGGGTATGTTTTGATTTAGAAAGTTTGATACATCCTCCAGCAATTCTTTTTCTGATTTGTTTTTATTTGCAATAAAAGATCCAACACCCCCACTTTTCATGTTCTGCGCTAATTCTCCAGAGAACTATATCCCATTAGACGATCATATCGTTGTCTGAGTAAATTATTAATATCTAAACCTTTAAGTTCGGTTAAATCAGTGATTAACCTGTTTTTTAAATTTTCAGCAGACTGCTCAATATCGCGGTGTGCACCCCCGAGTGGTTCTTCAATAATATTATCAATTAACTGCAATTCTTTCAGGCGATCAGATGTAATACCCATAGCCTGAGCAGCATCTTTTGCTTTGTCAGCACTTTTCCACAGGATAGATGCACAGCCTTCAGGAGATATCACCGCATAGGTACTGTACTGCATCATATTGACTCTATCGCCTACGCCAATAGCAAGCGCCCCACCAGAACCACCTTCTCCAATAACCGTACAAATGACTGGAACTCGTAAAGATGACATGACTTTAAGGTTTTTTGCTATCGCCTCACTTTGTCCACGTTCTTCCGCACCCACTCCCGGATAGGCTCCTGGAGTATCGATAAAAGTAAAAATTGGCAGATGAAACTTTTCAGCCATTTCCATTAATCTTAAGGCTTTACGGTAACCTTCCGGGCGTGGCATACCAAAATTTCTTTTTACCTTTTCTCGAGTATCACGTCCTTTCTGATGACCAATGATCATCACCGGTTCTCCCTGGAATCTGGCAGTGCCGCCAATTAATGCCAGATCATTTGCATAAGTTCGATCACCACAGAGTTCATCAAATTCCGTAAAAATATGATTTATATAATCCTGGGTATAGGGTCGTTGAGCATGTCTGGCTAATTGAGCTATTTGCCAGGCATCCAGATTTGAAAAAATTTGTCGGGTTAAATCCAGACTCTTTTGTTTAAGACGATCAATTTCTTCACCAATATTAATTTCAGAATCATTACTAACATGGCTAAGTTCATTAATTTGTGCTTCCAGCTCGGCAATGGGTTGCTCAAACTCCAGAAAATTTAATTTCATTTACTCTCTACCTACACATATTATTAATACAAATATATAATTGGCTGAAGAACGTCTAGGGATATACACAGCGCACCATTCCATCACCAACCAGATCTTCCAGTCGATAGATGAGTTCATCTGATGGTGTCACTCTCCAGTCTCCCCCCAAGTCTATCACAGCTTTAGCCTGGCTTGCTTTAAATTGCAAAGAGATCGGACAAGTACCCCCAACAAAAGGGGCTAACTGATGCTTTAATCGAACGGCAAAATCCTCGGGAACCTTACCTTCAACTACGTCCATCGATAAATTTTTTGCTCTTTGTTCTCTGATGGCAGTGATATCCCAGACATTTTTAGCTCGCATTTTCAATCCCTGATTAAAATCATCAAACGAAACCTCTCCTTCAGCAATCAATATTTTATCTTTAGCAATCATACTTGCACTTTGTTCATAGAGATCATTATAGATGGCAATATCTATTCGAGCAGTTTGATCATCAATAGTTGCAATTGCTATTCGAGTTCCTGCCTTTGTTTTGATAATTCTAACGCCTACCACCAACCCGGCCAGACTCATTGATTTGCCGCGCCCTGTAGGTTGTGCCTGCTTAATTTTCTTACTCACAAGTAAAGATAATTCTTTTCGGTAGCGGTTTATCGGATGTCCGGTTAGATAAAGTCCCAGAGTATCTTTTTCACACTGTAATTTGTGATTTTCAGGCCAGGGTCTGATATGTTGGTAATGATGTGACTGGATCTGTGAATCTATCGCAGGACCACCAAACATATCATTCTGACCAGCTAATTTATCTCGACCAGCCTGCTCAGCAGCCTGAATAGCCTCATCCAGATTGGCAATAAGTTCGGCACGATGACGACCAAAACTGTCTAGTGCTCCTGCTTTAATCAGAGCTTCAAGCACTCTACGATTGGATTTTTTTAAATCTACACGCATGCAAAAATCAAACAAATCAGTGAAATGACCATTTTCATTGCGCTCGTTCACAATCGATTCAATGGCAGCCTGACCAACACCCTTGATGGCACCAATGCCATAGATGATAGTATCACTTCCATGTACAGTGAAATGGTAATCTCCTCGATTAACGTCAGGGGGTAAAAGCTTTAAACCCAGGCTATGAACATCATCAACCAGAATAACCACTTTATCGGTATTATCCATATCCGCCGACATCGCAGCCGCCAGAAAAGCTGCCGGATAATGTGCTTTCAGCCAGGCTGTCTGGAAAGATACCAGCGCATAGGCTGCAGAATGGGATTTATTAAATCCATATTTGGCAAACTCTTCCATAATATCAAAAATCAATGAAGAGACCTTTTCATCGATACCCTTTTTTGAAGCCCCTTTGACAAATATAAGACGTTGCTCCTGCATCACCTCCATTTTCTTTTTACCCATGGCTCGACGCAATAAATCAGCTTCCCCCAGTGAATAACCCGCCAGTACCTGGGCAATTTGCATCACCTGTTCCTGATAGAGAATGGTCCCATAAGTTGGCTTTAATATGGATTCCAACAAGGGGTGGGGGTATTTTACCGCTTCCCGTCCATGCTTTCTGTTAACAAAATCCTGATCCATACCCGAACCCAGTGGGCCTGGGCGATAAAGTGCCACCAGAGCAACAATATCCTCAAAAGTATTGGGTTTTAACTGCTTTATCAGCTTTTTCATCCCTGCGGATTCCAACTGGAAAACTGCAGTTGTATCGCCACGCTGTAACAACATGAAAGTGGCTTCATCCTGTAATGAAATTTCATCAATTGAAAGGGGGTTATCTATAAAATCCGGATGGGTTCGATTTAAGGTTTTGATAGCCCAATCAATAATGGTCAAAGTTTTAAGACCCAGAAAATCAAACTTAACCAGTCCGACAGCTTCCACATCGTCCTTATCAAACTGAGCAACAATATTTGCACCGGTATCATCACAATACAGCGGAGTGAAATCCGTCAATTTGGTCGGAGCAATAACCACTCCCCCGGCATGTTTTCCGGCATTTCTGACCACACCTTCCAGTTTTTTTGCCAGATCCCATAATTCCTTGACATCATCATCATTTTCGTAGGCTTCCCGAATAGCCTCTTCCTGCTCAAAGGCTTTATCCAGAGTAATTCCGAGATCGAACGGGATCATTTTGGATAACTGATCACAAAATCCATAGGGTTTACCTAACACACGACCAACATCCCTGATAACCGCTTTCGCCGCCATAGTGCCAAAGGTAATAATTTGGGAAACGGCATCCTTACCATATTTATCAGCGACATATTCAATCACACGATCCCGTCCATCCATGCAGAAATCCACATCAAAATCAGGCATGGAAACCCGTTCAGGATTAAGAAAACGTTCAAACAGCAAGTCGTACGCCAGTGGATCAAGGTCAGTAATTTTCAGCACATAGGCTACAAGGGACCCGGCACCGGAACCACGCCCGGGGCCCACGGGAATATCATTAGCCTTTGACCATTTAATAAAATCTGCCACCACCAGAAAATAACCAGGGAAGCCCATCTGTAAAATGACTTTCAATTCCAGATCCAGTCTCTCATCATAAATTTTGCGTTTGTCTCTGAAATCAGCCGAGTTGACATCAAAAAGTTCATTGAGTCTCTGTTCAAGGCCATTTTTAGATTCTACGGTGAAAAATTCATCAATAGTCATCCCTTCAGGAACAGGAAAATCTGGTAAAAAAGCTTCACCCAGACTGATTTCAAGATTACAGCGTCTGGAGATTTCAACGCTATTTTCAAGTGCAGAAGGTATATCAGCAAAAAGCTCACACATTTCCTCTGCAGTTTTCAGGTATTGCTGTTCACTATAATGATGAGGACGTCCAGGATCATCGAGTACCCGCCCCTGATTAATACAAACCCGTGCTTCATGAGCTTCAAAATCTTCTGCACTATCAAACATAACATCATTTGTAGCCACTACAGGGGTTGAGGAACCTTGAGCCATACCCACGATAGCATGAATGTAGCTTTCTTCATTTTCACGACAGGTACGTTGTAATTCAAGATAATAACGATCTGAAAATAACTGATTCCACCAGGCCAGGCGTTCTGCTGCCAGTTGATGATTCCCACTGAGGATTGATTTTCCAACATCGCCTTCCCTGCCACCTGAAAGCACAATCAGTCCTTCATGCCGAGAATGCATCCAGTCAGTTTCTATTACCGGATAGCCTCTGCTCTGACCTTTGAGATAGGATTCGGAGATCAGTTCAGTTAAATTCACGTAACCTTTTCTATTCATACACAAGAATACAATGCGGAATGGAGCATCACCAACGGCTTTATCATGCACCCAGGCATCAAGTCCGACAATGGGTTTCACACCTGCCGTATTAGCCGCTTTATAAAAACGTACTAACCCACACATATTACTTTGATCAGTTACTGCTATGGCCGGCATCTTCTGTTCAACACATCGACCAACCAATGAATTAATACGTAATAAACCATCCACAATAGAATATTCTGTATGGGTACGGAGGTGAATAAATGCAGGAGATCGCTTAGTTACAGTCATTTAATTGGCTTGGCTCATAGTTACATTATTATTATCATGGATTTCGCCCCTGAAGCACTGAAATCTCGTATTTTCAGGTGACACGGCTATAAAAAATCGAACAACTGCTGTAATTATAACAAGGCTTTTACAGGAGCAAAACTGCTTCGATGGATTTCACTTGGCCCTAACTGGATCAATGCCTGCATATGCATTTTAGTACCATATCCTTTATGCTTTTCCAATCCGTAGCCTGGATATATTTTAGCTAACTGGCACATTTCTCGATCTCGAGTCACTTTGGCAATTATTGAAGCGGCACTAATTTCAGCTACAATGCCATCACCACCTATAATGGCATCCGCTGGCATGGAAAATTCAGGGGCTTTATTACCATCAACCAATACTTTGTGGGGTTGCAGAGTTAACCCATCAACTGCACGTTGCATAGCCAGAAACGTTGCCTGAAGAATATTGATCTGGTCAATCTCAAAGACTTCAGCTCGACCAATATGCCAGCATAAGGCTTTACTGCAAATTTCCTCATAAAGCATCTCTCGCTTTTTTTCAGATAGCTTTTTTGAATCCTTAAGACCAGATATGGGATTGTTTTTATCCAGAATAACCGCTGCGGTTACCACCGCTCCAGCCAATGGTCCTCTGCCTACTTCATCAACGCCGGCAATAATCATAGATTCTCCGTAATGATTTTGCTGATTATATCAGCTGCTTTCTCACTTCCACCCTGTTTCAGCGAACAATGAAGTAGATTAAATGCCCGTTGCAGTTGTTGTTTTTCTTCATCCGAAGCCTGCAGAATTTTCAATGCAGCAGGTACAATTCTTGCGGCTGTCGCATCATCTTGCAAAAATTCAGGCACCAAAGCCTTACCCATGAGCAAATTAGGTAGTGCATAAAAGTCCAGAATTGATAGATAATGAATAAGCTGATAACTCATCGGTGCTAATTTATAACTCACAATCATTGGCCGTTTGAGTAATGCTGCTTCCAGTGTGGCCGTACCAGAAGCAATCAATACCAGATCGGATGCAGCCATTACCTCACGAGATTGCTGCTGAAATATTTTTAAGGGCAGATCCGCATATTGTCTAGCATATGATTGAAAAATTATATTACATTTTTCGTTTGCCATAGCCGTGATAAACTCAATATCCGGACGTTGCTGGTGCAACGACTGGGCTACCTGCAAAAACAATGGAGCCAGATACTTTAATTCACTGCCCCGACTTCCAGGCAACAGAGAGACCACGGTTTTCTCAGCATCGATAGATAATTTCTTCCTGCTGGATAATTGCTGACTCTCCAGGGGAATCTCATCAGCCATAGGGTGGCCTACACAGCTTACAGCAACCCCATGTTGCTGATAAATAGCAGTTTCAAAAGGAAATAAGGTCAACATATGATCAACAGCCCGGGCAATTTTTTTTATTCTACCTGGTCGCCAGGCCCAGACCGAGGGGCTCACATAATGTACAGTTTTTATGCCTTTATTTTTAAGTTTCAACTCTAATGTAGTGTTAAATACCGGGGCATCAATACCAATAAACAGGTCGGGTGGGTTTTGCGTACCCCATAGTGAAATCAATTTTCTTCTTAACTTTAACAGTTCGGGCAAGCGCTTAGCTATTGCACCAACACCCATAACAGATAAACGTTCCATAGGATAAATTGACTTTAATCCCTGTGAAATCATTTCACTACCACCGATCCCTTCGAATGTTATCTGTGGAAATCGGTTTTTAAGTTGGGAGATTAAATCTGCACCCAACTTATCCCCTGACATTTCTCCCGCAACAACAGCTATGCGAATTAGCTTCGGTGTTTTATCTGGAAATTTTATCTCTTCTTCAGGCTTTAGATCGGACATAACTCATCTTATCTGATAATACCTCTATCAGAGGCATTAATAAATTCTATCATCTGATTAACCGCTGGTGAATTCAGTTGTTGCATGCCATCCAGGGCTTCGTTCAGTGGTAATTTTTGTCGATAAAGTAATTTGTAAGCCCTTTTGATATTAGCCATTTCATCGCTACTAAAGCCTCGTCGCTTTAGTCCTTCACTGTTTAAACCTCTGGGAATTGCCGGTCGTCCATCAGCCATTACAAATGGAGGAATATCTTTTACAATAAATGTAGATATTGAAGTAAAAGCATGAGAGCCGATTCTACAAAATTGATGAATCCCGGTGAAACCACCAAGAATTACCCAGTCTTCCAGCACAACATGACCGGCTAAAGTTGCATTATTCGCTAAAATACAGTGGTCATGGATGTGGCAATCATGTGCGATATGCACATAAGCCATAATAAGATTCTCGTTACCTATTCGAGTCACGCCCTGATCCTGTACGGTACCACGATGAATAGTGACACATTCACGGATGATATTATTATCACCAATCACTGTACGTGTAGGTTCTCCATGATATTTTTTATCCTGATTCTCTTCTCCAATACTAGAAAATTGATAAATACGATTATTTTTTCCAATGCTGGTATGACCTTTAATAACAACATGTGGTGAAATAATACAACCACTGTCTATCTCAACATTTCCACCAATGACCGTATAGGGTCCAATTTCAACATCTTCTGAAATTTTAGCCCCAGGTTCAATTATGACGGTATGATGAATGGCCATTAGATATTTTTCTGTGCACAGAGTAAATCAGCCTGACAAACCACAGCACCATCAACTCGACCTTCGGCGCTAAATTTCCACATATCGCGTTTCCGCTTCACAAGTGAAACATGCAATTCCAGTTGATCGCCCGGTACAACCGGTTTTTTAAAACGAGCATTATCGATACCGACAAAATAATAAAGCGAATCTGTTGAAGGTTTCGTCTGCATGGTTTTAAAAGCCAGCAATCCAGTTGCCTGAGCCATCGCTTCCAGAATTAACACTCCGGGGAAAATAGGTCGATGGGGGAAATGTCCAGTAAAACAGGGTTCATTTACGCTAATATTTTTTACCGCTACCAGAGATTCTCCTAATCTATAGTCAATGACCTTATCAACCAGAAGAAATGGATAACGATGGGGTAAATGTTCCATGATATCATTGATATCCATTGTAGAAATCCCCAGTGCATCTGTTGATGATGAAGCGTTATCTGTCGTCATGAATAAACCTGCCTGCTGAAAGTTGAACTTAACTATTCGTTTATGAATTATTTTTTTGTAGTTGTTGCAACTGTTTTTCCAAGGATTTCACTCTTTTG
>DRNA01000419.1 GCA_011322365.1 Aeromonadales bacterium
AAGCTCGCTATCAAACCCTTGATCCGTTTAAACTGAAAGCTTCAATTGAACGAAAACTTAAGGCTATTTTTAAATTAGTTTCGGTGTCTTCTAATGTGAGGCTACGATTATAAGTTTCGGTTACCTTTTAATATGAGTCAACGCGGGTGGCTGGCTTGAATATAGGCGATGAATTATCTACGGACTGGACAATTATGAACAGTATTAATTACGATCCTAAAAGTGATGAAATTATTGTTGATATGTCTGATAATTATCAGCACACTATTCACAATCCTGTTGAATTAGTTATTGAAGAGGATGATCAGGGGATTCATTCTTTTACTGTGAAGTGCAGTCATGGGCATCTTCATATTATAAAATTCAGGACAGTCCTGGCTCTACCGGATTAAGTTTTATTTTATTAACTTGAAACTGAGATAAGGATAGCTGTATGCAGAGGGTCCTCGCTTTCTTCTGGATAAGAGAAATTAAACGCTTTTAATACCAGAAAGAAATAAATGCCCGGGTGACTATCGCATTATAATTATAAAAAGGCTCCGTTCCCGGTGTGTCCTGTACTCTAAGATCTCTAAAATCTTCATATTTGTATTGGAAATAATTGACAAATAAATTTACCGAGCCTTTATCCAGCCCGATAAAATCCATTTTGAAATCATAGGTGATACCTGCACCAAAACTGTTTGAAGTGTAAGTGCTTAACTCTTTATCCCTCGCCAAAAAGTTTTGTGAGTTTTGAAAAGGAAATAAATCGGAATAAAAATTTCCATGGTCCTGAGTGTAATATCTATAGGATAAATCAACTACAAAATGATCACCAATAGGTTGAGTATAAGCAATTTCATAATTTTGTGCATTGACGCCCCAGGTATCACTATAGATTCTATATTCCAGGCTCACAGCAGCATGATAGGGTAAAAAATATTTACCAATAATCGATCCGGCTGTGCTAGTTTTGGTATTGGGGTATTGTTCGGCCTGGTAACTGTAACCGATGGGTACACTGGGATCAATAAATCGTACAGAACGGTAAGGATTATTTAAGAAGCCCTCATCAGTTATGGTTTCAGTCGCAAGGTTTATGAGGAAATTTTTTGTGATAATCTGAGATAATCCCAATCGGTAATTTTGTCTTTGAACTGGCTGTGAAAAATCTTCCTGTCCATTTTTTCTGACGGTGTCATCACCTTGCGAATATCCAATGGAAAGTGTAGTTAAATCACCAAAGAAATCCTGACTGATACCTAAAGTAGTAGTGTTTGCTTCATAATCACTTTCTGAACTGTTGGTAAAATTAAAAGAGATGATGGTTTTGCCTCTTAAATAATCTACGCCCACAGAATATTGGGTTCTTTCTTCAGTATAGGCACTGGCTGTTGTTTCAACATCTATGGATGCACTGGATACCATATCTACATAATAGTTTGCTGAAACCGAGAAACTCTCCAGTACCTTTTTTCTGACCAGAATCGAAGGACCACTAACTGTTACGCCACCACCATCATACGCATGGTAAAGTGCATCGGCCCGATCTTCAGGTAGTACAGTCGCAAAACTGTTAAAGCTACCTGCCAGTAGAACAAGGTAAAAACTTGTAAGGATTTTATTTTTAATGCTTAACATATTAGTTTACGATTTATTCCAGTTAGTTACAGCCACAACCACCGCCGCCACCTGCACCAGCACCTCGAGCACCTTCCCTTGCTTCATGCACGTGATCCATATAGGCGGAAGCTACCGGGTCTCGATTCAATAACATGATGGGATCGGCCAGATTCTGTCTTTCATAAGGTTTTACCCAGGGTTTTATTGAACAGCCCGTCATAGAAAATAAAGCTGATAGTAAAATAAATAATTTAATCTGTTTTGTCATATTATCACTCCAAAATAAACCCTGGTCGCATGGAATTATTCACGTAAGAGTTGTTTAACCTGATCCGCATAATCATTTTCATAACCCGGTTGATATCCCTTATGCAGAAAACGCCAGTTACCATTTTTGTCAACGATTACAGTCGTCGGCATACTCTCAACATTGTAGGCCTCACTCACTTCATTTTCCGGATCAAATAAAACGGGGAAAGTCACCTTAATGTCTTTGAGTAATTTTTTTGACAAATCAGGTGTTGCATCCAGGTTAATACCTAATAACACAAAACCTAAATCCTTATACTTATTATGTAACTCTTCAAGTTTTGGCATTTCCTGACGGCAGGGAGCACACCAGGATGCCCAAAAATTGATTAGAACAACGTTACCTTTCTGTTCCGCCAGTCGAATGTTTTTCCCTGATCGGGACTTTAAAGTAAAGTCTTTAGCCGGTCCTGAAAGTTTTTCGGTTGCAAAGGCCGAATTTGATACCATCAAAGTAAATGCCACTAAAAAAATGGAAACTACCAGTAAAGTTTTTTGAAACTGCTTTAACATATGCTTTATCCTTTGTTAAAAATCAAATTTAAATATTTTATCCTGCTGTCCTCAGTTAGACTTCAGAATTATCAAAAATAAACAGAAAATCCTGCCTGTAGTGACACATTGTCACTCACTTTAGTTGATCCTAAAATGTCTATCTCAAACTGATGCATTTCAATTTCAGCATTAAAAGCTAACCAGTCCAGTATCACAAATTGATAGCCCGCACTCCAGGCAAGGGAGAAACGCTGATCACCGGCGAATTTTGTACTGCCAACACCACCTGTAATATAAAAATTGCTGTTAAAAGTCCAATTTTTAGTAATGTAACCCTCGCCAGGAAACAGATTTAAACCGATACTCAAATCATAGTAACTCAGATCACGTTGTGAAGGCGTCAGTAAGCGTGCACCACTGAGTCGCTCAAAGCTGGTAAGCTCTGTTGTGGTCTGCCCATAACTTGCTCCTATAAAGATATCTTCGGTAACATGGTAATTAACAAAAGCCCCATAAACGGGGTTAACGCCAAAATCTTCAACACTCATGGAGCCATAAAAAGCGCCTATCTCTACATCCTGTGAATCAATATCAGCGATATCAATTTCCCGACGTAAGACTTCAGGATCGACCAGGTCGACAGCTTTGGGTGCAGGTTTGGTTTTAGTGTCATCAACTTCGCCATTTTCAGCTTCTTTTTTTGCTTCCTTTTCAGCGGCTTCTATGGCCTTTTCTCGAGGAGACTTATTAAAATCTTCGAGCTTTATCGGTTTAACTTTTATTACACGCACAGTTTCTTCTTCAACTGTTGCGGGCTCTTCAACAGGTGCAGGTTGTTCTTCAACTGTTGCAGGCTCTTCAACAGTTGCAGGTTGTTCAGAAGGCTGAACTGGCTCTTCTGCTGCAAAAGTTATCTGTACACTCAATAGGCTTACGAAACCTAGAAAAATACGCTGAATCCAAATGACCATTGTTCCACTTCTTCGTTGTCGTTGCGGCTAGTTAAAATAACGATATTGCGATACTCAAGACGGGCAAGAAAACGTCGAGTCAAATACATTCTTGCGCCAGCTGTTACAAATACAATATTGTCCTGTCTATCCACGGGTTGAACCAGCGTTGCCCGCGGTAAAATCTGTATAATCCCACCACCTATACCAAAATAGGGTGAAATATTAAAATCGCCAACCCAGGGTAAACCTTCAAAAGGTTTTAAAGCTGGAAAAGGCTGATGAATGATATTCAGCGAGGCCATTCTAATTTCGGAAAAATTGCCTAACGCCTGTTCAATATGTAACTCGGTAGAAATATTTTTGGTCAAATGAAATCCGCCATAGGCAGAAATCACCGCTGCACCCTCCAGATCTCCATGCTGAATACCCATTTCCCAGGTTCGGTTGACGTATTCATCAAAATCCGGATCTTGCAGATCCACAACATTACCATCTAAATTCAGGGTTCTCGACATCTGATTACGATTAACCCATCCTTCTTTACCATTATTCAGTCTCACCTTATACCAGCTGGTTTTGCTCTTAAGGACTTTTATCCACTCACCCCTTTCAGCTACATAGAAAGTAGGAAAAGCTCTAGCTGGACCCGTGTGTAAATCGATATAGGGATCGGCTACTTCCACATAGGCATACTCTTCTTCAGCAAATAACTGTAGAGGCAGCATGAAAATTGCCAGCAGACTTATACTGAGCATAAATGATGTTATTTTTTTCAAAGGTACAAGCCCTTATGCATAGCTATTAATTTCAAGTGTTTACTATACAATAGTCTAGTTCTGGGGAACGTCAAAAGGATTGTTATAATATTGTGCACCAATATCCAACCATTCTGATATTAATTTGAGCTCCACAGGTGATAACCAGCCAAAATGTGTTGCTCCGGGTTGGAATACATTAAAAAATGTTGGGCTTGTTGCTGCCCCATTCACTCGCATGGAAGGTGCGACACCTAAAGTAATTAATACCGGGATAGGATTGCCATTAGCATCTAAAATCAGCGCACCATTCTCATCCACTTCAAATATCGGATTGCCATTAGCGTCGGTGGCCTGTTGGGTTACATCAACTAAAGCACCATTAACGACTTCCTGTAAATTATCGTTAAAAAACAGTTCTCTATAGGATGTGAATTGATCAGGCTCATCAGTTGAGGGGTCACCCCGTAAATCTAACTGGGCTGCAGGTAACTGTACAGCACCATTCGCATCAGCCGGATTATGACAACTGGTACAGGTATGATCAGCCAGCACGGTAATGCCATCAGTATCCAGAACCAAGCGGGGTAGTTCCCAGATGGGTTGGATAATATCTTCATAATTAATGTCGATGCGACAGGTAGCGACCCATTTCACCATACAGGGGGCTGTAGTGGGTGGCTGAGTTTGTAAATCATTGTAGGAATAACTAAAAGGAGCATCTACAGGAAAAAGTGCGGGATCGGTCCAGTCATCGGTAAAGTTAATGTCAACACTTAATTCTCTAGGCCCATTGATTCTGGCCCAGGTCTCGGCCATAGACTCACCTTGATTAGCAAATAATGCAGGATTACTATTGGGAAATGGTGCTCCATCGGCTAAAGCACCAGTATTAATGGAAGGCGGTTCAGCATCTTTACGGCCATGGGCAACGGTCAAGGAATTATCATGACAGCCATTACACTCCAGTTGTTCACCAGGAACCATTTCAATCCAGTTATTATGGCGAGGAGTAATTCTATGTCCATTTTTGTCTAACACACTGATTGCAAATGGAATATTAGCAGCCATTTTAAATTTGACCGAGCCATCAGGTTCGACGGGAAC
>DRNA01000420.1 GCA_011322365.1 Aeromonadales bacterium
ATTGAACTTATTTATCCTGGATATTAAGAAAATCACCGGGGATTAACTCCCCTGATTTGAAAATAATTTTTCAGCACGTTGGTACATGATCCAGGAGGTGAGAATATATTTATCACCTGACAGGGGTTTGTTGCCGCGGTGGGTATGGGTGAAATCTGCAGGTGCTATTACCATGGTGCCTTTTTTAGGTGCTACTTTTTCTTTTTGGTAATAAAATTCAGTTTCTCCACCTTCTTCGACATCATTTAAATAAAACATGAACAGTAGAACGCGGTGAAGTGTTTCACAACTTTCATTTTGTGGGTAAATTTCAGAGTGCCAGTGGGGGTAACCGCCTTTGCTTTGTTGGTATTTTTGTACATTAATGGTGCCGGTACGATACATATAGGGGATTAATTCTTTAAGGTATTGCTCTCCAAATTCTGCATAATTTTTATGATTTAATGTGACTGGTTTTTTTGTTTTGGGGTGAATAACATTAGGTGAAAGTGAGCCAATAATAAGAAAATGGTGGCGGTGAAAGTAATCCAGTAATTTATCAAAAGTATGGTTTAATATTTTTTGCTGAATAGTCTGCCATTCGGGCAGTGAGGAAATAGTGATATCTTCGCTAAGCTTTTTCTGGCGGTCGATACCGTTTCCGGTGAGTCCAGGATTTTTATGCGGGCTGTGGTTGAATTTGTGTATGATTTCGTCACACAAGTCGCCAGGTAAGGCGTCAGGGTAGATGCCTATAAAGCCTCGATAATCAGCACTATTTTCTTCTTCATTTTTATGGGGCGAATTTTTATCGTTCATAAAATGTATTTATTTTTCTTGCGGTTTTTGACAAAGCAGCAGGTAGTTTACATCCATGTTATTATCCGATAGCCAGTACTTTTTGGTTAGCGGATTGTAGTGCATGCCGGTCATGTCCACCGGCGCGAAACCAGCTTTCCGACAGTGATTGAGCAGTTCAGACGGTTTGATAAAGCGGGCATAGTCATGGGTGCCTTTGGGTAACATATTCAATACGTATTCAGCCCCAAGAATGGCAAATAAATAGGATTTAGCATTACGATTTAAGGTCGAAAATACTACAGAGCCGCCGGGTTTTAGCAGGTCATAACAAGCTTGAACAACCGAGGCCGGTTCGGGAACATGTTCCAGCATTTCAAGACAGGTCACCAGGTCAAATTGTTCGGGCTGGTCTTTTGCCATTTGTTCGGCACTGATTTTTTCATAATTTATGTTTAACCCGGATTCGTGCTGGTGTAACCTGGCGACCTGTAAGGGTGCCTCACCCATATCAATGCCGGTTACATCCGCTCCCGTTCGGGCAAGGGATTCAGTTAAAATGCCGCCACCACAGCCGATATCAATAATTTTTTTATGTCTTAAAGGGCCGCATTTTTCCAGGATATACTCAAAACGCAATGGGTTGATATCGTGTAAGGGACGAAACTCACTATTAGGATCCCACCATTTACTGGCAAGAGCTTCAAATTTGGCGACTTCAGCAGTATCTACGTTAGCGGTGGTCATAATTACTTTCTCGTTCTATTTAGTGGGTCAAAGCTATTCATGGTGAATGCGTTTTCGCCAGTTTTTTGCTTTTTCAATGGTAGAAGCTACATCTACAGTGGTTAATTGTCGTTCATTTAGCAGATGATTACCAGCAATCCAGACATCTGAAACCTGATTTCTGCTACTACTGTAAATTAATTGTGATACCGGGTTATCCAGTGGCTGACAGGAGACATCGTTCATATTCACCGCGACAATATCTGCCTTTTTACCCACTTCCAGAGAACCTGTTTCATTGGCCAGACCTAATGCTTTGGCACCATTGATAGTTGCCATCTGTAACACACGATGGGCACTGACCGCAGCAGCATCATGAGCGACTGCTTTGGCAAGAAGGGCGGCAGTTTTCATTTCACCTAGCATATCCAGATCATTATTGCTGGCAGCACCATCAGTACCCAATGCAATATTGATCCCGGCATTGAGCATTTTTTTAACGGGTGAAAATCCCGAAGCCAGTTTCAGGTTAGATTCTGGACAATGTACCGCATTAACCGCATATTTTGCCAACGTTGCAATATCCTCGTCATTGAGTTGAGTTAAATGTACCGCAATAGTGGAGGGTCCCAGAATTCCCAGATTTTTCAGTCGTTCAATTGGTCTAACACCGTAGTGTTTCAGGCTACCCGTGATTTCATCTTCAGATTCGTGTACATGTACATGAATGGGGATCTGGATCTGCTCGGCAAGCGTTGCTATACGACGAAAAGGCTTATCGGAAACTGTATAAGGTGCATGGGGGGCGAAAGCGGTATTAATCAGTGGGTGGGATTTATACTGCTCGGCAACATCCAGTGCTTTGGCAAAATATTCATCCTGTGAGCGGGCCCAGGCAGTGGGATTATCACTGATAACCAGACCAACAGTAGCTCTAAAGCCGGCTTTGGCAAAGCGTTCAGCGGCAATGTCCGGATTAAAATACATATCATTGACACAGGTAGTTCCTGATAACAGCATTTCAGCAATGGCTAAATCGGTACCATCGGCCACAAACGCTTCACTGACCCATTTGTCTTCAGCTGGCCAGATATAATCATTTAGCCATCGCATCAAGGGTAAGTCATCAGCTAAACCTCGTAGTAAAGTCATTGCAGTATGGGAATGGGCGTTTATTAAACCCGGTATGAGTACATGGTCAGCTAGTGTTTGGGTAGTTTTGGCCTGATAGCTCGAATTTACTTCGCTGGAAGGTAATAAGGCAACAATCTGTTCGCGCTGAATCACCAGAGCGTGGTTTTCCAGAACCGTTTGATAAGGCACAACGGGTACAATCCAACGTGCATGGATAATCTGATCGGCTTGTTTCATCTGTTTTTGCTAATTTAGTAGAATATTGAAAGTATAACTCAGCTTTTGCTAAATGAAGTGAAATTATGCGTTTTTATCTACGATAACCCTTGTTATCTGCAGTGGGTTTCTGTAGTTTTATCCACTGTGTTCTAATTGACCCAATGATTTTATTGAATATGCCCCAAGATAAAATTACAGCCTTTTTTGCTCCCTTCCGTAATAATGTTATTGGCATGGATTTACACCATGAACTCGGTGGTGAAATCCGTCCTGTTATTTATGCGGACTGGACTGCCAGTGGGCGACTTTATGAGCCTATAGAAGATTATATTTCTCATGTTTTAGGGCCTTATGTGGCCAATACACATACGGAAAGCACCTTGACAGGTGGTGCCATGACCAAGGCCTATCATCAGGCAAGACAAACTATTAAAGATCATGTTAATGCGCATGAAAATGATGCCATAATTTTAGCTGGTGCCGGAATGACGGTAGTCATTAATAAATTACAGCGCATGATGGGATTAAAAATCCCGGAGCACATCAAAAATGAAGTGAATATCCCGGAAGAGGATAAGCCGGTTGTGATTATTACCCATATGGAACATCACTCTAATCAGACTACCTGGCAGGAATGTGAAGTCACTCTGGAAATTATTCAACGTGACGAAAAAGGCTTACCCGATCTGGACCATTTAAGAACATTATTAGAGCAATATAAAGATCGAAAAATGAAAATAGGCTCTTTTACTGCCTGCTCAAATGTCACCGGACTGATGACACCTTTAGCCGAAATGGCGCAAATCATGCACCAACATAACGGCCTTTGCTTTGCCGATTATGCAGCATCTGCGCCCTATGTGAAAATAGATATGCATCCTGAAAACCCGCTACAAAAACTTGATGTGGTGATGTTCTCACCGCACAAATTTTTAGGTGGCCCGGGTAGTTCTGGCGTAATGATCTTTGATAAGGCTCTTTATGGCCTGAAAGTGCCCGACCAACCCGGCGGTGGTACGGTTGCCTGGACAAATCCCTGGGGAGGGCATAAGTATTTTGACGATGTTGAAAC
>DRNA01000421.1 GCA_011322365.1 Aeromonadales bacterium
AAAACATCCTTAAAAAAAGCCATAAAAACGCCCATGTACGCCACCGATCTGGCTATTGAACTTTCAGCCTCCGGCATGCCATTCAGAGACGCCTACCAACAGGTAGTCGAACGTTATGATGAACTGAAACAACGAACGCCCGAGCAAAGCCTTAATGAAAGAGTTTCACCGGGAGCCTGTGCTGATCTGATGTTGGATGAGATGTGGGAGCGGTTGTCACAATCAGGACTGTGACTTCACAGCCTTTATTACAACAAACGAACCTTCTCCATAGCCAGATTTTACTTTTGTACCTTTGATATTGTCACCGGGTAAGATCGCCTGAACAGATTGAATCATTTTAAACCCACTTTTAAGCAATTTTTGCTGAATTTCCTGTGCTGAATAAAAATGGGCATCTTTATAAAACTTGCTCGATCTCTGGTTTTCTGCATATTTTTTCCCTAACCTGCTTTCTCTGTCTATAATTCCAATCACTATGCACCCGTCAGTTTTAAGTACTCTGTGAGCTTCTTTAAAGGCTAATTCTGGCTGCTTAAGAAAACAGACTGTTGTAACCATCAACACAAAATCATAACTGTCATTTTTAAACGGAAGCGATTCTGCAACGCCGTCGATGATATTAACGCCACGAATAACAGCTATTTCTCGCATGGCCTCAGAAGGTTCAACTGCCAGGCTAATCCCTAATGGCTGTGCAAATCGACCCGTACCAGCCCCCACCTCAATACCAACACCACGTTGGGGCAGAAGCTCTTTTATTGCGCTTAATTCAAGAGAATATACCAGTGGATGCTCATCAAACCACAGATCATATTCGAGTGCATAGTGATCAAAAGGATTTATTTGCTTCATGAACTTATTACTCAAACTGTAAAAGGCTACATCTACACCTTTATAATGTTCACATTGTACTCATTGATGAAATTTGAGTCCAAAAAGATATGGATAAACTCCTGAGGTTTGCCCAATGAATAAAAAAGCTTCCTCTGAACCATCAGGTTACGAGGAAACTTTTATTAAATTCATACTATTATTTATTCAGGCCCTCCGTCGATGATTGTCCAGCCAAAGGTATTGATCAACACATCCCTGGCTACCCGAGCTGCCATTGAATATTGACTATTACCACCATCAAATTTGAGATTGTTCTGAACGGCTTGCATGCTCCACCCAATCAGAATGCCATCGTAGTTTACAGTTGAAAGAGTGATACCCTGAAACATTTGGTCCAGACTTATCACAGAGGTTATATCCCAGCTTCCAAGATTCTGGTCAAAAACACCAGCCCCATTAAACATTTTACTCATATCTCTGACCATCGAAACATTCCAACCACTAATATTCTGATTGAAGGTTCTGGCATTATTAAACATGTTCCCCATATCAGTCACTGCCGCCATGTTCCAGAAACCAAGATTCTGATTGAAAGCGAAAGCGTTTACAAACATATTACTCATATTGGTGACCGAAGACGTATCCCAGTTACTGATGTTCCCATTAAAAGTATTGGCATTACTAAACAGTGAACTCATATCGGTAACAGCGGAAACATTCCAGTTATTCAGTGTCTGATTGAAGAATACCGCTGCATCAAACATACCGCTCATATTAGTTACAGATGAGACATCCCAACTACCAATATCCTGATCAAAGGCGAAAGCTCTTCTAAACATCTTACTCATATCAGTGACCGAAGAAACATCCCAATTACCGATATCCTGATTGAATAGTGTGGCATCTTCAAACATTGCATGCATGCTTGTTACCTGGGATAAATCGGGCACATCAACTGCATTGCCTTTAACTAAAGGACACCTGAAGAAAGCTTGATTCATGGACTGCCATTGATTCGTGCCCCACTGTTCAATTGAAAGTAATTTTCGATTGTCATAGCCAGTAGTATCAAAGAATATCTGTGGGAAATCACCATTGATACTCACTCTATAAGTTCCAGCCACTGCGTAGGTATGGGTAATATTTCCAGTGATACCAGTATCGGTTGAACCATCACCCCAATCAATACTGTAGTTATACCCACCACCAGCAGTTCCTATCTTAATTTGGTCACTGGCTGTACTACCTGCGTTATCTGTTTTCCAGGTGGTCACAAAGGGGATCGGACTCACCACATCAACAATTCTGTTAATGGTTGATGTATTACCGGCAGCATCGGCGACTGTATAACTAACGTTGTAGCTGCCTATTATTGAGGTATCCACTTCACTGGAGTCAATGGTGATACTACTGGTAAGTTCACCATCAACATTATCCCGAGCTGTTGCCCCGAGTTCAGTATAGGTCAAATTCACTTCAATGATTTGAGGATTAACTCCAATCAGAGTGATGACCGGAGGCGTTGTATCGAAACCGCCCACTGGGCCACCATCAATGATTTTCCAGTTAAAGACGTCGGTGAGAATATCACGCTCGTCCTGAACTGCTGGAGAATATAGGCTATTGCCACCATCAAAGACAATGTTTTTTTGTACTGACAGTGCGCTCCACCCTGTTAGAATGGCATCATAGTTAGTGGTTGAAAGGGTAAGGTTGGAAAACATCCCATCCATAGCCGTGACCGAAGATATATCCCAGTTTCCTATGTTCTGGTTGAAACCGAT
>DRNA01000422.1 GCA_011322365.1 Aeromonadales bacterium
AATAGAGCGTGACTGGTATGAACTCGGTAGCTGGCATCTGAAAAATGGTCATTGTGATCGCTGTGGTAAACTTATACCGGGCGTGTTTGAAGATAAACCGGGTGACTGGGGTGCTAAAAGAATGCCAATTAGAATGCCCACTTCAACGATTCCTGTTAATATTCAATAAGATTCAGAAGAAGGTTCAAGAGATGTAATGGACGTAATAATTATTGATTTTCCTGAAACCAAAGTTGCTGTAGTTGAGTATCGAGGGGCGCCCGAACTGGAGTATGAAGCGGCAAAAAAGTTGATTGCCTGGCGTATGGAACATCGGCTGTCTCCGGCAATACATCAAAGTTATGGTATACATTTTGATGATCCTGTCACAACTCCTCCGGAACGATATCGGGTAGATTTTTGTGTTTCCCATGATGATGAAGTTGAAATTAACTCCTATGGAGTAGTGAGTAAGCTGATCCCTGCTGGACGTTGTGCCGTAGTTCGTTATCTGGGCCCTAGAGACAATATCACCGCAGCCAGAGAGTTATATGAAAACTGGTTACCGTCAAGTGGTGAAAAATTGCGTGATTTCCCGATTTTTTTTCATTATGTCAATGTGGGGCCGGATATAAAACCTGCTGAAATGATTACCGATGTTTACCTTCCACTTTGCTAAATTGTCACCTAACTGTCATAAACCACTGTTAGTATTATTCCTGAATTAAGGGAGCAACTGATTAATTGAGTTGTCCTGAAACCTATTTTATCTGGGAGCAAAATATGCGTTTTATGAAAAAAATAGCCTTATCAGCAGGTGTTGTCGCTTTAGGTTTAATCGCTACTGTACAGGCGAAAACTAAAGTGGATGCGGCACTTAATGAGTATGTTAAAGTAAGTGGTGTATCTGGCAATTTATCCTCCGTAGGTTCTGACACATTAGCGAATTTGATGACATTGTGGGCAGAAGAATATAAGCGCCAATATCCCAATGTAAATATTCAGATACAGGCAGCAGGTTCCAGTACGGCTCCTCCGGCACTAACAGAAAGTACATCCAATCTCGGTCCTATGAGTCGAAAGATGAAGAGCAGGGAATTGAGTGCTTTTGAAAAGAAATTCGGTTATAAGCCTACTGCCATTGCTGTCGCTATTGATGCACTTGCAGTGTTCGTAAATAAAGATAACCCGGTCAGGGGATTAACTATTCCACAGGTTGACGCTATTTTTTCGAAAAACCGAAAATGTGGTTATCCAACTGCGATTCAGAAATGGAGTGATCTGGGTTTACAGGGTTCATTGGGTAATGCCAGTATTCAGCTTTATGGTCGTAATTCAGTCTCTGGTACTTACGGCTATTTCAAAAAACACGCACTTTGTAAAGGAGATTATAAAGATGCAGTCAATGAGCAACCCGGTTCCGCATCGGTAGTACAGTCGGTATCTACTTCAATAAATGCTATTGGCTATTCTGGAATTGGTTATAAAACATCCGGTGTAAAAGCTGTGGCACTAACTAAAAAAGCTGGCAAACCTTTTATTGCAGCCACTACTGAAAATGCTATCAATGGAAAATATCCTTTGGCCCGATTTCTTTATATTTATGTAAATAAGAAACCGGGACAACCTCTAGGCCCATTGGAAAAGCAATTTCTCACCATGGTGCTTTCAAAAGCAGGTCAGCAGGTGGTAGTAAAAGATGGCTATATCCCCCTACCCGCTAAAGTTGCTGCAAAACAATTGAAGTTATTGGAATAAATTTAGCGTTTATTAAAAAGGGATGATTTATCATCCCTTTTTTTATGAGCTAAATTTAGGCATACTAATCCCTATAATGAAACTTTCTGAAATTAAAGCTCAAAAAATACTGACACTCTGGTTTGGGGAGGAGACGACTGACTGGCCCCGACCTGTGGTGAGTAAACGTTGGTTTATGGGTGGGAAACCATTTGATGATTTGATCCGAACTCATTTTTCCGGAATTATTCAACAATTACTCTCAGAACCTGTTGATTTTGAACAACAAACCGCAATACAAAACCTGGCCTCTATCATCGTATTGGATCAATTTACCCGAAATATTTTCCGAGGCGGCGATGGTGCTTTTTCAGGTGATAATAAAGCTCTGAACATTGCAAAGTATATGGTAAGTAGTAAACAGTATTTAAACTTAAAACTGTATCAGAGAATTTTTGTGTATATGCCCTTTGAACATTCAGAAAACAATGTAGATCAACGCAGATGTATAAGATTGTTTAATGAATTGATTCAGGCGGCTGAGGGACCTTTTGCTGATAAAGTAAATGGGTTTGCTCGATACGCGCTGGAACATGCTGATATAATCGAACAATTTGGTCGTTTTCCCCATCGAAATAAAATATTGCAGCGAGAATCAACTGTTGAAGAGATTCATTATCTTCAACAAGGAAAAACTTTTGGCCAGTAAGGATGGGTATATACCCGTTCTACTTGAAGATGCATGATTCAGCAAGAGAAGAAGCGTGCAGATTCAAGGCATAAAAGATAAGTGTTAGTCATTCTAACGCAAACTTTTATAACACCGAAGATGCGCGCTTATCCTCTTGCCCTACGGGAGCTCAGACGGGAAGCCAGCCCTGCGTTGCAACTTTTGCGAAGGGA
>DRNA01000423.1 GCA_011322365.1 Aeromonadales bacterium
ATATTAATGAAACAGAATTACTACAAAAACCTTTTGTTTTAAAAGGTGATGCCCATACTTACAGTGCTGATGCTGTTATTATCGCAACAGGGGCATCTGCTCAATACCTGGGTCTTCCTTCTGAAGAAGCTTTCATGGGCAAAGGTGTTTCAGCCTGCGCGACCTGTGACGGCTTTTTTTATCGCAATCAGGTGGTAGCAGTAATAGGTGGAGGGAATACTGCTGTAGAAGAAGCACTGTACCTCTCAAACATTGCCAAAGAGGTTCACCTCATCCATCGCCGAGACAGTCTTCGTTCGGAAAAAATTTTACAGGATCATTTGTTCGAAAAAGAAAAAAATGGCAATGTCATCATTCACTGGAATCAGACCCTTGATGAAGTGCTGGGAGACCAGAGTGGCGTTACTGGTTTAAGAATGAAGTCAACCGAGGATGGAACAACAAAAGAATTAACACTACAGGGTGTATTTATTGCCATCGGGCATAAGCCTAATACGGCAATTTTTCAGGATCAGTTAGCTATGGACAATAACTATATCTGTATAAATTCAGGGACAAAGGGAAATGCAACCGCTACCAGTGTAGAGGGTGTTTTTGCCTGTGGTGATGTTACCGACCAGATCTATCGGCAGGCAGTCACATCTGCTGGAGCAGGATGTATGGCCGCTCTGGACGCGGAAAAATATCTGGACAAATTGAAATCATAAACAATGAATATACCCGGGGTTATTCAAGATGGAGCTTTTGGAGTTCAAGCAGGAAGTCACAGCAAGGCGTAACTTGAAGCTATGGCTACATACCCGTTCTACTTGAAGATGCATGAAACAGGCATCTTCAAGTAGAACGGGTATATATCGTAAAACTTAAATATTATAATGCATGAAACTGCTTTAACATTTCTCTATAGACAAAGGCATGGAGAGGAGCCGCATCTTCGGCATCAATTTCCGCAAACTTGATACCAAAAAACAGGCCCTCAGCTTCTTCTTCATCTGTTTCGGGATTTTTAACAAAGTTAATACCCGAAGCAACGATATTACCCATAACCGTCACGGTGTATTCATATTCATCTACTTTTAGTACCATAGTTACCGAAAGCGTGTCACCTTTTTGTCCCACTTCAACCTGGCCCTCTAATTTCGCCCCCATAAAACTCAGATCAGTAATGCGCATGGTGACCGGACTTGATTCACCAGTTTCATTGATGACTGTTGCCACTAATGCAAGTTGGACACGTATAGCTTTTCTAACCTCAACACTTTCAATTTTAGGTGGTATGGCAATGTGTACATGAGGGTATGGGCGTGTTCTGTCTTCCAGCACCTGTGTATTAAAAGCTATCACAGAGTTTAATGCAGCAAATCGAACAATAATTTCCTGCCCTTCTTTTAAAAACATCAGATTACCTTCTGCGTTTTTGGGACTGGTGATGATAAATCCATGATTGGGGTTGAGACCTATCAGACGAACCGGGTAACGAGAGCCAGGCTGATTGCAAAGTTCAATTTGTAATACGTCTCCGATTTTTAATCCAATGTTTTCAAAATCCATTGTATTATTCCTGTAATTATTATTATTCTCATCTGAAACGGTTTTTATGAAGGTTATTAAACGATTTGTACAAATGCCTTTAGTTATTGTAACCTTCACATCAACTGAGCTGAACGCTAACGATATTTTAACATGTTATCGCTTTATTTTGGATATAATTTAATCAGGAGTCTGACAAATGATTTTCGATAATTTGGTCGAAATAGTTCATAAAGACGATTTTCCTGAACTCGAGACAGCCCTGGATGAGCCTGATGGTCTACTTGCTTATGGTTTTGTGCTAACCCCGGAAATTGTTTTGAGTGCTTACCAGAAAACAATTTTCCCCTGGTTTGAACAAGGTCAACCCGTACTCTGGTGGTCTCCCCAGAAACGAGCGATCATTGCACCAGAAAATTTAAAAATTAGCCGCAGTCTGAAAAAATCCCTGAGAAATCGTGGTTACCGCGTAAGCTTCGACAAACAATTTCAACAGGTTATTTATCACTGTGCAACCGTAAAACGAAAACAACAGCATTCCACCTGGATCACAAAGGAAATGTTGCAATGCTATGACAGATTACACGAAATGCATAAGGCGCATTCAATTGAAGTATGGTTGGACAATAAACTGGTAGGTGGACTATATGGTCTTATCATCAACAATACATTTTGTGGAGAAAGTATGTTCAGTCTAACAACAGATGCATCCAAAGTTGCCTTAACAGCCCTCGCCTTTAATGCCAGTAAACTTAATGTTAAATTAATAGATTGTCAGATAATGAATCCATACCTTGCGTCAATGGGTGCTGAGGAAAAATCGAGAAATTGGTACCGGCAGTATCTGATGCAACAAACCGCAGGACAGGAAATATTGGCACCCTGTACTTTACCGCTGCCCTTTGTCCACTAATAAAATGAAGATAACACTTTTTAGTACAGCTGAACATGCCTGCTCATATTTAAAAAACCAACAGGCTGTGAGCCATTTTGTTGCTCCTCAACAGCAAAATTTACCATTTGTATATAATCTGTTGTCACAACAGGGGTTCAGACGCTCAGGTGATCATATATATCAACCTTCATGCCGTTCATGCAAAGAATGTATTCCCGTTCGCTTGCCAGTTGATGATTTCATGCCATCAAAAAGTCAGAAAAGATGTATTAAAAAAAACCGCAGGCTAAAGATGATTTCAAATAACCACCCGGAATTTGAATCTTACATGCCTCTTTACCGGAAATATATTAACAGCCGCCATACTGATGGCGATATGTACCCCGCTAATTTAGAGCAATTTAAACAATTTCTTCACAGTAGCTGGTGCGAGACCCTGGCATTAGAATGGTATTTAGAAGAAGAACTGGTTGCGGTAGCATTTACTGATGTCCTCGCAGACAGTTTGAGTGCAATATATACTATTTTCGATCCAGAGTTGTCCAGATACTCTCTTGGTACTTTTGCTATTACTCAGCAAGTTGAAATGGCAAAACATATGCACAGGAAATATCTTTATCTGGGTTTCTGGATTAAACCGTGTCGAGTTATGTCATATAAAGGAAATTTCAGGCCCATTGAGTGTTTCCAGAACGATCACTGGCAACGTTTTAACAAAAAAGACGCATAATGCATAAATATTCCTAAATATATGTCACATTTTTTTGCCAATGACACAATATTAGGGCATTATAGCGCGCATAAAGAGATATCAATTCAAACTATTGCTAAGAGGTAAAACCAGAGTATGGCGAAAGAAGACCATATTGAAATGGAAGGCACAGTTTTAGAAACGCTTCCCAATACAATGTTTCGAGTCGAACTTGAAAATGGCCACGTTGTAACGGCTCATATTTCAGGGAAAATGAGAAAACACTACATTAGAATTTTAACCGGTGATAAGGTCACGGTACAACTAACGCCTTATGATCTGTCTAAGGGTAGAATTACTTTCAGGGCACGCTAGCAGTTCGGCCTGAGAGACATCAGGCCGGAACTTCGTCTTTATTCAGAATCTTGAATTTTAAACCACTTCCATCTTTAGTTACCTCAACTATAACTTTGCCGCCCTGATGTAAATCGCCAAATAAGAGTTCATCTGCCAGAGGTCTTTTAAGGTTTTCTCGAATAACTCTTGCCATTGGTCGTGCGCCCATTGACCGATCATAGCCTTTATTAGCTAACCATTGCTTCGCACTTTCAGAAATTGAAAGACTGACATGCTTGTCATCTAACTGTGTTTCCAGTTCGACAATAAATTTATCTACGATATGTTCTACCACGTCAATATTAAGATGATTAAACCAGATGGTAGAATCGAGTCTATTTCTAAATTCTGGAGAAAATGTACGATTGATCGCCTCAAGGTTTTTCTGATTATTTGCACTGATTTTAAAACCAATACCACCCTTTTCCACTTCCTCTGCTCCAGCATTGGTTGTCATAACGAGAATCACGTTTCTGAAATCTGCTTTACGGCCATTATTATCTGTCAGTGAACCATTATCCATCACCTGTAATAACAGATTAAAAACATCGGGATGTGCCTTTTCAATTTCGTCCAGCAACAAAACCGCATGCGGTGTTTTAGTGACTGCTTCCGTAAGCAGTCCACCCTGGTCGTAACCTACATAACCTGGGGGTGCTCCAATTAAACGACTTACGGTATGTCTTTCCATATACTCGGACATATCAAATCGTATTAATTCAATACCCAGGCATTGGGCTAATTGTCGGGTTAATTCTGTTTTGCCAACTCCCGTAGGTCCTGCCAGTAAAAAAGAACCAACCGGTTTATCGTCCGCTGCCAGACCCGAACGATTGAGTTTTATTGCAGATGATAACTGAGTTACGGCATCATCCTGACCGAACACAACCAGTTTCAGGTTTCTTTCAAGATTCTTTAATGATTCGGTATCATCTGTACTAACAGATTTCGTTGGAATTCTTGCCATTTTGGCAATGACCATTTCTATCTCATGGATACCGATGGTTTTTTTCTTTTTAGCATCGCTATAAAGTTGTTGATTGGCGCCCGCTTCATCAATAACATCAATAGCTTTATCAGGAAGCTTTCTGTCATTGATATAACGAGAAGATAAGACTGCAGCGGATTTAAGAGCAGCAGTAGTGTATTTAATGCCATGGTGACTTTCATATCGCCCTTTGAGACCTTTTAAGATCTTAAAAGTCTCATCGGTTGTGGGTTCAACAATATCAATCTTCTGGAAGCGTCTTGTGAGCGCGCGATCCTTTTCAAAAATACCACGATATTCCTGAAATGTAGTTGAACCCATACAACGAAGTTCGCCGGATGCCAGCATGGGTTTTATCAGGTTTGATGCATCCATAACGCCCCCGGAAGCCGCTCCAGCTCCGATGATGGTATGTATTTCATCTATAAATAAAATAGCGCCCTGCTCTTCTTTGAGCTGCTGCAACAGTGACTTCAAACGTTTTTCAAAATCACCACGGTATTTGGTGCCTGCTAATAAAGCACCAAGATCCAGACTATAGATGGCTGCAGCTTTAATCACGTCAGGTACATTGCCTTCAACAATAGCTTTAGCCAGACCTTCTGCTATAGCTGTTTTTCCAACACCTGCATCACCCACCAGTAAAGGATTATTTTTTCTGCGTCTACAAAGTACCTGAATAGTACGTTCTACCTCCAGAGTACGGCCAATAAGGGGATCAATTTTTCCCGCACTGGCTAATTCATTTAAATTGGTAGCATACAATTCAAGAGGTTTTTTGCCTTCCTTTGGTTGATGAACAGAATCATCTTCAAGTTGATGAATTTCTTCTTCACCCTGATTAAATTTGGAAATACCATGAGAAATATAATTTACAATGTCCAGCCGCGTAATATCTTCCTTGTTCAGATAATAGACTGCCTGGCTTTCCTGCTCACCAAAAATTGCAACTAATACATTAGCGCCGGTAACTTCTTTTTTGCCAGAAGACTGCACATGAAATACTGCACGTTGCAAAACCCGCTGAAAACCCAATGTAGGTTGTGTATCGCGCTCGCTATCATCAGCTAACAAAGGTGTGGTTTCATCAATAAAACTTGTCAGTTGCTCACGTAATACGTCGATGTTACTACCGCAGGCTTTGAGTACATTAGCAGCATAGGTGTTATCGAATAACGCCAATAGCAAATGTTCAACCGTCATAAATTCATGACGTTTTTCCCGTGCCTGTTTAAAAGCCAGGTTTAATGTGAGTTCCAGATCTTTACTTAACATCAATTTACCTCTGTAATACTACTCACTTTTTTCCATTATTGTCATCAATGGATGAGAGTTTTCTCTCGAATATTCATTGACCTGATTAACCTTGGTTTCGGCTATTTCACAGGTATATTTCCCACAGATACCTTTACCTTCATGATGTACCTGTAACATAATTTGTGTTGCCTGAACTTTGTCCTTGGAGAAAAATTTCAATAAAACCTCAACTACAAATTCCATCGGTGTGAAATCATCGTTCAATAACACCACCTGATACATAGGAGGTTCTTTTAACTCAGGCATTGCCTCCTGTACCACCAGTCCATCTTCATGATGAGCATCCGGTTTTGAAGAATCCGTGTCTTCTGATGAAAGTTTAGTAGAGAAATTATCGTTTTGCCTAAAAGTCATAATGTTTTTAAAATCAGGTGTAATAAACAGATTATATCCTGTAATCTCAACTCATTTCCTTAAAATTACCAAGATAGACACATTATAACGAACATGAGCCAAATAATGACAAATTCATCATAATCAGCATTAATATGGGGATAAATAGCATAAAATTAAAGGGTTAGCACATGAATATAAAATTTTTCTTGACATATATTGTTGTTATTGTTAGTTTTTTTGGTTGGGAATGTTTTAAATGGTAATAACTCAGTTAGAAGTTAAGGATAAAGATATGGCTAACGGTACAGTTAAGTGGTTCAACAATGCAAAAGGTTACGGTTTCATCAGGCCTTCAGAAGGTGGTGACGATATTTTTGCACATTATTCTACAATTACAATGGACGGATATCGTAGTTTAAAAGCCGGCCAGGAAGTCACCTTCGAAATGATTGAGGGTGAGAAAGGTTTACATGCAACCAAAATTCAAATGGCAGAGCCAGAAGATTAGAGTTTTCTGCTTAAATCTGTTAGAAGCCAGCCAATGCTGGCTTTTTTGTTGAGTTGCAATATTTCCGACTATTCTTTTATCGCTGAGTGAAAAATTCACGCTCGAGAGCTCCATGAGAAAAATTATTCTGTTCAATAAACCCTTCCAGGTATTAAGCCAGTTTACCGATGAGCAGCAGCGCAAAACATTAGCCGATTACATTCAGATCCCCCATGTTTACCCTTGTGGCCGGCTGGACAGGGACAGTGAAGGATTGATGCTATTGACAGATGACGGAAAATTTCAGGCTAAAATTAGCCACCCTGATTTCAAATTGAACAAAACTTACTGGGTTCAGGTTGAAGGCATACCCACCAGAGAAGCACTCGAAACATTACGCAATGGTGTTCATTTAAAAGACGGGTTAACTTTACCGGCCCGAGTTAAAACCCTGGAACAGGTTACTTTATGGGATCGGTATCCTCCGGTACGCTTCAGAAAAACAGTTACAGATAGCTGGTTGGAAATATCCATTCGACAGGGTAAAAACAGGCAGGTTCGTCGTATGACAGCCGCAGTCGGTTTTCCAACGTTACGTCTTGTTCGGGTGGCAATTGGTCACTACAGACTCGGCGATCTACAACCTGGACAATGGCGCGAAATTAAACACCTAACCGCGTGAGGAATAGCGGCTAGTATGATAAAATCTGTTTCCAGTTTTTCTTACCCTTTGTTATTTTTATAATGACTATGAATAAACGCGTCATTGTCGGTATGTCTGGTGGGGTTGACTCATCGGTTTCTGCCTATCTGTTGCAACAACAAGGTTACCGGGTTGAAGGCCTGTTCATGAAAAACTGGGAGGAAAATGATACTGATGAATACTGCTCAGCTGCAGAAGATGTAGCAGATGCCCAGGCAGTCTGTGATCAGCTAAACATTCCTCTGCATACCATAAATTTTGCTGCTGAATACTGGGATAATGTCTTTGAGTTTTTTCTTCAGGAATACGCTGCCGGTAGAACGCCAAATCCCGATATCATGTGTAACAAAGAAATAAAATTCAAAGCGTTTCTGGATTATGCTATTACCCTTGGAGCTGATTTTATTGCCACTGGTCATTATGTCAGAAGGACTGCATTACCCCAAACTCATCCGGCCGGCACCTCAGATCAACAGCCTGCAATTCAGATGCTTCGTGGTCTGGATAGTAATAAAGATCAAAGCTATTTTCTTTATACATTGGGACAGTTTCAGTTAGCAAAAACACTGTTCCCGGTGGGGGAACTGGCAAAGGAGCAAGTGAGGAAAATAGCGGCAGAACAAGGTTTTGTCAATGCTCGCAAAAAAGACAGTACTGGAATATGCTTCATAGGTGAAAGACGTTTTTCTGAATTTCTCTCACGTTACCTACCGGCTAAACCCGGAAACATAAGAGCACTTAATGGTGATATTATAGGGAAACATCAGGGCCTGATGTATCATACCCTGGGTCAACGAAAAGGCCTTAAAATAGGTGGATTAAAAGATGCTGATGAAACACCATGGTTTGTCATTGACAAAAATCTTGACGCTAATGAACTTATTGTTGCTCAGGGACACGATCACCCGGCTAATTTTCATCAGTTGCTTGAGGCCAGTCAATTACATTGGGTTGCCGGAAAGTCGCCCATCGAGAATGAAGACAACCGCTTTGACTGCACCGCAAAAATCAGGTATCGGCAGAAAGATGTTAGTTGTCAGGTTAAACTAATCAACCAGCAAGCTATTGTGCGGTTTTCAGAGCCACAACGAGCAATAACCCCGGGTCAAAGCATCGTTTTTTATCAGAATGCTACCTGTATAGGTGGCGGAATTATAGAAAAAAGATATAATCAGTTAGAACCGCTGTGAAAATTTATTGAAGAATACAGATGCCGCAACAGACAAATCTTAATAATCAAATCATCGCACTGGCTGGCTGTTGCCAGGCAGCGGGAATGGTGCATGATCTTGCGCATAAGGGTTTTGCCGAACACGATTTAACTAAAGTCGCGGTGAATAGTATTCTTTGCCTGGATCCACAATCAACCGAAGAAATATATGGTGGCGTAAACAATATTCGACCCGGTTTAAAGTTATTACTGGAGCAGCTATATCCTGCCGGTAAACGCAATATGGATATTGGACGTTATGTCGCCAACCTTATTAGCCTACAGTCTCAATTACAGAAAAATAAAGAGCTGGTTGCCATATTACAAAGTAGATTGAAACAGATAGCGAAACAGAAAGCACTGTTTAATAAAGATACCTATGAGTTAACAGATAGTATCGCCGAATTATATAAAGATACACTCTCTAGCCTGCCACTGAAAATTCAGGTAACAGGACGAGCAAAATATCTTAAGCAGGAAACGGTACAAAAACAGGTGAGAACTGCTTTAATGTTCGGTTTGCGTAGTGCCATACTTTGGCGACAACTGGGTGGGAAAAAACGGGATTTTCTGTTTAAAAGAAAAGCCTTTTCTGAAACTATCAATGAACTTGAACTTCAGTCCACAAGTTTATGAATTTTATATGTTTTATCTGTTATTTAATCCCATAGCTTCCCCGGATTTAAAATTTTTGCAGGGTCAAATACTAATCGGATAGATTTCATCAGAGCAATTTCGGCATCTGATCGAGAGTAATGTAAGTAGGGCTTTTTTAACAAACCAATGCCGTGTTCAGCCGAAATACTGCCATTAAAACGAGCAACAATTTCGTAAACCCGATCATTGACCTGTTCACAGGCTTTGACAAACTCCTGTTTGGATAGTGATGCGGGTTTAAGTATGTTCAGGTGCAGATTACCATCGCCAATATGACCGAACCAGATGATTTCGAAATCTGGATAAGCAGTAGCTACCAGAGCCTCGACCTCAGCCAGGAATAAGGGTACCTTGGAAACGTTGACAGAAATATCATTTTTATAGGGTAATTCAGTCGAAATGGTTTCACTGATGCGTTCTCTTAAAGCCCACAAAGACTCCAGTTGTGATTGACTCTGACTCATTGTTCCATCCAGGATCCAACCTTGCTCCAATGCATATTCAAAACAATTCATAGCAACAGTTTCTACATGATCATCTGTTTGTTCAAATTCCAGTAATGCATAATAGGCACAAGTTGTTTCAAATGGACGTTGCAGCTGATGCTGCGCTATTACTTTTGCTAAAGCAGCTTCAGAGAAAAATTCGAAGGCGGTTAGATTTAACTGTTGTTGGAAATGTTTCAAAATATCCATCATATCTGAAAATTGTTGCACACCCAACACCATAGCGGTAAGATTTTGAGGCTGTCTGGTCAACCTGACAGTGACCTCGGTGATTATAGCTAAAGTACCTTCAGAACCAATAATTAAATGACGCAAATCATAACCTGTGGCATTTTTAACCAGGCCGTGATTCAGGCTCAGAATATCTCCCCCTCCGGTTACTACAGTGAGGCCAACTATCCAGTTACGGGTCATACCATAGCGGATGACCTTAATACCACCCGCATTGGTGGCTACGTTACCACCAATCTGACTTGAGCCTGCTGAAGCAAAATCTACGGGATAATATAATCCAGCATCCAGGGCGTGCTGCTGCAATACTTCTGTAACCATTCCAGCTTCACAGCGTAGTGTCTGGTCAACTTCATTGAGCTCAATTAACCTGTTCAGTTTTTCCAGAGAAACAATAACTTCGTGCTGAAAAGCCGTTGCTCCTCCGCTTAGCCCGGTGCGCCCGCCAGAGGGTACCAGACAAAATTTCATTTCATTAGCTAATAGTACGATTGATTGAACCTGTTCCGTAGTACGAGGGAAAACAACAGCGGTTGGTCGAGCTTTGGTAAAACGCGTCCAGTCAGAACCATAATATTCAAGATCGGCCGGGTCTACTGAAACCTGTTCGACGGAAAGTAAAGAGGTCAGCTGGCTCTGAATTTGCGCAAAAGATGGTAGAGTCATAAAGTTAAAACTATTGGCTAGTAACGTCTGATTTTGAATTCACAAACGATTAAAGAAGTAGCTCTAATAATCTCATGCTTTAACAATTACAGCAATAAATTTGCATATAAAATGAGTTAAATAACCTCAGATGAATCATCACTTTGATTTGTTTGAGAATGGGGATTAGCAGTCACTCTGGCTTTATTTATCTCGGCCATGATGATATCTACTTTCTCATCTAATTGTTGACCACCAATGTAGTTTAAGGTTTGTTGTTTTTTGACATATTCATGAGTAATGTCCATATGACGTACAAATTTTCGACAATATCCGCACATTAATAAATGGAAACGAATTTTTAATTTTACCGACCAATCCAGTTCATTATCAATATATTCGGACGACAAATCTGTCACATCTTTACAACTTAGGAACATTGACCGGTTTCCTGATAAACTTCTATGGTTTTCATCAATTTTACTCTGGCACGATGGAGCAATACGCGTATGTTCGATTCACTAACTTCAAGAGTGTTACAAATATTTTCATAATCCATTCCCTGCATTTCGCGTAACTGAAAAGTGGCTTTTTGCATAGGAGGCAGGTTATTTAATGTACTCTGAATACAATGGTTCAATTCTTCTTTTTGCAACAGGCTCTCCGGAGTATCTCCATGCCAGCTCACCGGACCAGATCCCCAGTGACCACGTTGATCAAATTGATCAAAAAAAGGATCGGGCTCATTAAACCCCATAGCTTCAAGAGAAGAATAGCGTTTTTCACGGCGAAGGCGAGTTTTTGCTTCATTAACGACTATCCTCGATAGCCAGGTTTTGAGCGAAGAACGTCGTTGAAACCTGGGTAAGGCACGCATCACACTGATCCAGGCCTGCTGTACCACTTCATCTGCAATGGCATCTCCAGCAATGGTAGCCGCCAGCGATCGTAATGGATTATAGTGCTTTTTCATTAGCACACGAAAAGCCGCTTCATCTTGAGAAGTCAGAGCATCAATAAAACTGTCTTCATTTTCAAAAGGCAAATAAAGTGTCTTGTCGGGTATTCGTTTCCCTGACGTGGGTTCGGTCATTAGCTTGACTCTCTTATTGGAACTTTTACATCATAACAGAAAATAAGTTATGTGGATGTTGAATAGTAAAAGACCACTATATTAATGATTTTCTTTCATTTTTATCATTAACTCTTCATTAGAATAGATATTTTTATGGGGTTCCAAAGCTGGATGTAACATATTCTTATTCATACAGTCTACGAGATCTATGAATCATATAAGCAATAATGGATACAACAATGCTAGAGAAATTGGTCACTTTATATTATAAAATTCAACATGCTACCATTGACAAAGTCAAAATCCTTGATGGTTTAGCACCTTTGGCATTAAGACTCTATCTGGTACCGGTATTCTGGATGTCAGGCACTACAAAGTGGGATCCATTTGATAGCAGCAGCAGCTTACAAAATACCATTGACTGGTTTGGTAACGCTGATTGGGGATTAGGCCTTCCATTTCCTGATTTACTAGCGTATCTCGCCTGGGGTGCAGAATATTTTGGAGCGATACTTCTACTAATCGGTTTAGCTACCCGCTGGATTAGCATCCCGCTTATTATCACCATGATTGTAGCTATCTTTACAGTACATATTGATAATGGCTGGAATGCCATCGGCAGTAGTATGCATAACCCTGAAATAGCCTCTCGAATTGATGCGGCTCGTAACCTGCTTCAGGAATACGGTAATTATGACTGGCTCACAGAAGAAGGGCCTATAGTCATTTTACAAAATGGTATCGAATTTGCGGTTACTTATATTCTTATGTTATTCGTACTATTTTTCAGCGGTGGGGGACGTTTTTTCAGTGTAGATTATTATCTGAATAATTATTTTTCCAGAAAATATGAGCTAGCAGCTAGTGCCTCGGAAACTGATTCAGCCATTTAATCCTCGACAAAGTTCATTCATCAACTGAGCGCCTTTTTCAAGACGCTCAGTTCCGTTAAATTTTTGCTGTATACTCACCAGAGCTGAACCACAGATAGCACCGCTGCAACCTGCCTGTATTGCATTTCTAACATCCTGTTCTGTGGAAATACCAAAACCCAATAAAGCAGGCGCTGCATTTAACTCAGTTAATTGTGAAATAATATCTTTGGGAATACCTGACTTTTTATCTGCACCAGTAACCCCTGATCGACTCACTACATAGGTATAGCCAGTCGAATGGCAGGCTATGGATTGTAATTGTTTTTCCGTGGCGTTGGGCGTAGCTATCAGTACCACATCTACAGCTGTTTTTTCTGCTTCTGTCTTGAATGGTAAAATGGCATGGACAGGAATGTCGGCTATTAAGATGGAATCCAACCCTGCCTTTTGGGCATCGTTATAAAATTCACCGAGGCCACGAGCAACCACCAGATTAGCATAGGTCAATAGCCCCATAGCCAGATCAGGGTAGTTTGTTCTGATTTGAGAGATTATATCAAAACAGCTATCCGGTGTAGTGCCGGCCTGTAGTGCTCGAATAGTGGCGGCCTGAATTACCGGTCCATCAGCAACAGGATCCGAAAACGGCATTCCTAATTCTAATGCATCTGCCCCGTTTTCAACCAACATATCGACCCAGGCTAAAATCTGTTCTAAACTGCCATCACCCAGCATAAGAAAAGGTACTAGAATACCTCGTTTTTGTTGACTGGCCTGCTGAAAAATCTGTCGATATCGATTCATGAAAAATTTCCTCAGATTAAGAATTTTCTGCTTGAGTTAAATTCATTACGTGTTGTAAGTCTTTATCACCACGACCTGAGAGATTAACCAGCAAAATTTCATTTTTGCTATTTGATTGTGCGCGTTTGATTGCATACGCCAGTGCATGAGAAGATTCCAGAGCAGGGATAATACCTTCTTTGCGTGATAACGCTTTAAAAGCGGCTAAAGCCTCATCATCAGAGACTGATACATACTGAGCACGTCCTGTCTGCTGAAGAAATACGTGCTGAGGTCCAACCGCCGGGTAATCCAGTCCGGCAGAAACTGACCAGGATTCCTGGATCTGTCCATCGCAATCCTCAAGACACATAGTATGAGCACCGTGAACTATGGCTTCTTCACCGAGCCCCAGAGTACGCCCATGTTCACCCTTTTTATCACTTTTACCGCCGGGTTCAACACCGATGAGTTCAACTGCCTTTTCGTCGATAAAATCAGTAAATAAGCCAATGGCATTAGACCCTCCGCCGACACAGGCAATGGCAACATCAGGTAAACAACCCGCCTGCTGTAGCATTTGCTGTTTGGCTTCTTCTCCGATTATTTTCTGAAACTCTCTGACTAATGTGGGAAAAGGATGAGGACCTGCTGCGGTACCTAACAGATAATGAGTTTCCTGATAACTACCTGCCCAGTCCCGTAAAGCCTCATTAATGGCATCTTTTAAAGTGCCACTACCGGCACTGACACCAATAACCCTGGCTCCCATCAATTGCATACGATAGACATTAGGAGACTGTCGCTGCATATCTTCAACCCCCATGTAAATGGTGGCATCCAGATCAAGTAATGCACAGGCCAACGCCGTTGCAACACCGTGTTGACCTGCGCCTGTTTCAGCAATAATCCGTCTTTTACCCATACGTTTCGCCAGCAACGCCTGTGCTAAAACCTGATTGGTTTTATGGGCGCCACCGTGAAGTAAATCTTCTCGTTTTAAATAAATTTCACTACCACTATCCGCACACAGATTCCGACATTTATAGGTAGGCGTTGGACGACCCGCATAATGCGTTAACAATTGTTGTAATTGTTGTTTAAAGTCTGCATCTTTTTTTGATAATTCAAATTCTGCAGTCAGTTGTTCCAGCGCCGGCACCAGAATTTCAGGAACGTACATACCGCCGTATTGTCCGAAAAAACCCAGTTTTTCATCATGGGAATAAGCCAGATCAGTCATCAAAGGACTCCAGTTGTTTAAAAAGTTGTTGTAGAAGCAGGTGATCTTTAACACCCGCTATCGATTCAACCGCAGAATTCACATCCAGTATCCCAACTCCGATTTTTCGAGCTCTGCAGATATTTTCAGGGCCTATTCCACCGGCCAATATCATATTATCAAGACGTTCTGATTTTTGTAAACTCTGCGAATGCTGCCAGTTAAACTGATTACCATTACCTCCCGCAAGTTTACCCTCCGGTTCAAGTAACAGGCGATCAACATTGACATCCATCTTCGAGTTGAACTCATCATCAACAACTTTTTCACGTTTCCATATCTCACAATCTTCGGGCAGCTTACATCGTAGTTGATTGATAAAATCAGTTTGTGCATCCCAATGCAACTGAACTGCATCAAGAGATAATCGTTGCTGAGCGTAGTGGATATTCTCTAATGTTGTCTCTGTAAACACTCCAACCCAACGCAAAGGGATATTGTTTTTAACCTCAGCTGCCTGCTCCAGGCTGACTTTACGTGGCGAGTCGCTGGCAAAAATCAATCCCCCATAACTGGCACCCAGTTCATAGGCTTTCAAAGCATCATCATGTCGTGTCAGGCCACATATTTTAATAGCCGAATACCTTAATGACCTTAAAGCTAATCGAGTTTGTTTGGCGGCACCCAAATGACTGCCTATGAGAAAACCGTTTGCAGCTCGAGGCTGATTTTTAAAAAGTGAAATGGTATGAAAAGACTGTATACCAGATTCTGAAATAACCACTTTAGCAGGTGGAATTTGAGGTAATAATTTCAGCGTGGTATCCAGGTGAATACTCAGTGTAGTCAGATCTCTGTTGTTAATGCCTATAATTTCAGCATCCAGTGATAAAGCTCGTTTGAGTTCTG
>DRNA01000424.1 GCA_011322365.1 Aeromonadales bacterium
TAAAACAAACAAATGCTGTTTCAACAGGTTCAGGCGGCAGTGCCGCGCACTGTCAGGTTCAGCAATTAACCAGGTGGTGTTTCAGATTCGGCGAAAAAGCCGCCTCTCTGCAAACCACAACGTTATACTAAAAAAATGACATTAAGAAAAGACGCATTAAAATTAGCTAACGCATTAGAAGATACTGTTTCTAACCTAGAGAAATATGACTTAGAAAATAAATCTGAATATGCTCAAAAAGCAGCACAAATACTTAAACCAGCGGTAACGGCATTATATAAAGCTATTAAAGATGAATGCTCAAGAGAAAAAGCTCACGAAATCATAACTGATATTGATAAATTAATGTCAAACATCAATGGAGCAGCCAGAATCAATGGGGTCAGAGTTGTTGATAATTAGAGAGAAATATACTCAGGACAGGCACTCCATAAGAAAAACAATTTTTCAAAAAAAATAAATTTCTGAAAAAATAATCAAAAAGTAAAATGATTTGGAAAAGTGAAAAAATTATGGGATTTAAGGATAAAAGCCTGAAAAGTAGAAATTCAGTGTAAATGCAGCCTTGAACGGGTGTTGTGTTCAATAAAAGGGTGGGGAATGGAATAGTTTGAGCTTTTTAAAGTTTAACCGGTATCTCTGAAACCAGAATTCTGATACAAAAACCGTGAACGATAGCGTTTTTCAAAGTTAATGGCACCCTCTAACCAGGTTTTTCGGTCTAAACAGAGTCGTTGCAGGATGGGAGCCCCTTGCTCCAGACCCCTTGCTCCATGCAACAGGCACTAAATATTCCATATATTGCTATCTTGCCAAAGTGGGTATATATCCATAGCTTGCATTTTTATTAAACCTATTGTACCATTACTACAAGTGGTACATAATATTGTAACTGTAGATGACTGCGACTAATAATGATTCTGAATTATGGTAATGTGAAATAGTAAAAATTCGAATGGAAATAACAATCAATATTGAAGATGCTGTTCCGATGTTTACCCAATTAATGGAGCAGATAAAAAAAGCGGTTTTAACGAATAAGTTAAAGCCCGGCGATCCATTACCTTCCATCCGTCAGTTGGCTAATGATCTGGATATTAATAGTAAGACAGTAGCAAAGGCTTATCGGTTATTGGAACGCGATTCTATTATTCAGGCAAAAGGTTACCGAGGTACATTTATTCACCCTGATGCTAAAGAAAATTGTAGCGTAGATTTAAATAAATGGGTGATGGAAACATTACAAAAGGATATTGCGGCATTCAAAGCACAGGGTGTCACAGATTCTGAAATACGTATTGCTTTTAGCAAGGTGTTAAAAAACAAGATTTAAATAAATTGAGATCCATGGAGAGAATAATGAAAAATAAAACGATTTTACATTCATTGGCATTGGTACCTCTGGCATTAGGAATATTGCTGCTGCTAGTAGCCCCGGTATTTGCCCACAGTGGTGATATTCAATTAAAGATACGCCTTGATAAGTTGAGTAAGGAGCTGGAACAGAAACGCCAGCAACTGCATATTCCAGGAATGGCAATTGCTATAGTTAAAGACAATAAAGTGATTTTTGCTAAAGGCTTTGGGGTGAGTGATCTTGAAAAGAAAACTCCGGTTACGCCTGAGACGCTGTTCGCTATTGGTTCTTCTTCCAAGGCTTTTACCTCAACTATTGATGCCATGTTGGTTGATGAAGGTAAATTGAAATGGGATAGCCCCATTACTGATTACCTGTCTTTTTATCAATTTAAAATGAAGAATAAAAAAGATCAAATTACCTTGCGTGATATGTTATCTCATCGAAGTGGTTTTTCGCGCAATGATATTTTGTGGGTTAATGGCAAGGTCAGTCGGAATGAAATTCTACATGATGCTACAGCTGCCGAGCCGTTTTCAGATTTCCGCAAGAAATTTAATTATAACAATGTCATGTATCTTGCCGCAGGTATGGCAGCTGCTAAACAGCAGAATAAAAATTGGGATGATTTGCTGGAACAACGGCTGTTAAAGCCACTGCAAATGAAACACACCACTACACGATTCAAACAGATCAAAAATGACCCGCATTTATCGCTTGGCTATATGTGGTTGGATGTAGAGAAAAAATATAAGCATTTACCCATGCGAAATTTAGCCAACATTGCACCAGCCGGGGCGATTAACTCAAATATCATGGATATGACGCACTGGCTAAAATTTCAATTGAATCGTGGCGTCTATAACAACAAAAGGCTGGTGAGTGAGAAGTCATTAATGGAAACCCGTACACCTCAAATAAAAATAGCCAATAAAATTGACTATGGAATGGGATGGTTTCTCCGACAATGGCAGGGTCAGAAGGTAGTTGAACATGGTGGCAATATTGATGGATTCGGGGCGCAGGTAGCCTTTTTACCCGAGTCTAAAGTGGGTTTTGTATTACTAACCAATGTCACCGCTACACCATTGCAGCAGGAATCAATGCATATGGTCTGGGATAATCTATTAGGTGAAATAAAACAGGCTTCAAAAACTGATGCCAACGAAAGTGCAGATAAATTTAAACCTTTCATTGGTGAATACATAGCAAATTTTGGTCCTTTTAAAGATACAATCTTTACCTTTCTGGTTAAAAATGATAAGGCGTTTGTAGATGTTCCTGGACAAACCGTTTATGAGTTAAGGGAACCTGATGCAAAAGGTAACTGGGAGTTTGCTTTGACGGATACTATTTCAGTTTCGTTTGATCGTAACAAGCAGGGTAAAGTTAGTGCCATGAGGATGCATCAGAATGGTTTTGATTTTGAAATACCTCGAAAAGGTGTTGCGATTACATCTGAAATTGCACCTGAAAAATTACAAAAATATCTGGGTAGTTATACCTCCAAATTATTCAAAGGCGATCTTAATGTTAAGATTCAACATCATCGCCTGGCCATAGATGTGCCCGGTCAGATGGTATTTGAACTAAAATTGCCTGATGAAAATGGTTTTAGGCATTTTCGGATTAAAAAATCGATGAGTGTTAAGTTTGAAACCAATGAGGCCAATCAGATTATAGCACTTAATGTTTTTAAATCAGAGAAAAAAATTGATAGCGCAAAAAGGAATCAGTTAGCGAAGGTTGAAAAATTACCTACACTGGCTGAGATTAAACGACTACGTAAAACCAGGCAGCAAAAGCTGGCACTGAAAAAATCTGGAGGTTTACTGATAAAAGGTAAGGTCGCCATGTTGCAGGCGGGAATTGAAGGCGACCTGACAATAAAATCGCAAGATCTGGACCGTTACAGGTTAGGTCTGGATTTAGGAAAATATGGTTCTATAGTTACCGCAGTGAATGAAAATAGTGCGGCAACCGATGAAAGTTTTTCTCCTTTTAAAGTCTTGCATGGGAAATATTTTAAACAGGCACAGTATTCACACCCCTTTGCCTACCTTGATTTTACAAAATTCTATGATGACATAACCATTGCGGAATCAGCAAGCTGGGTGATAAAAAAGTCTATGTGTTAAATCTGAAAACTAGTGAGTTACCTATGGTGAAGCTTTTCATTGATAGCAAAACAGGCGACATTTTAAAGCTGAAAACGCAGATGTTAATTCAGGGTATTGGCTCGATGCCGGTGACAACCACATTTGATGATTATCGAGATGTGCAGGGGCTACGTATTCCTTTTGTTACTACCGTACGTAATCGTGGCAATGGCAATATGGTGTTTAAATATAATTCCATTATAAGCCATCAAAAATTTAAAAAAGAGACCTTTAAATTAAAGGGTGCCTCAAAAATATAACTCCATATCTAATTTATACACATAGGTAGGTACTTAAGAAAATATAACTGAAAAAGGGGTGTCATTCCGACCATAGTGGAGGAATCTTTCATTGACAACTGTATTAACAGAGCAAGATCTCTCCGCTACGGTCGAGATGACATGAAATTTTTTCCTTAAGTACCTACCTAAGAATTTATACAGGAATTTCAAGTATGAGAGATAATAGCATTTTTTTTATTGTGTTTCTTAGTCAGATAATTTTGTTATCGATTTATTTTCCCAGGAAAATAATGAAAAGAGTAAGACAAGTAATTAAAGATTATCCGGTAAAACAATATCCCAGGTTATATATCCGATCGGTAGATTATTATGAGCTGGGTTTAAAAATTTATCAGTTTATTAATATACTGCTATTGGTAATTGGTTTTGCTGTATTAGTATTTCTTGTGGTTAAAGACAGCCAGGAAGTAGAACCTGTAGAAGGTGTGTTCGTTTTATTTTATTTCATGTTGCAGATGTCACCTTTTATGTTAATGGAATTATCCAGTTTTTCCTATTTCAAACAAATGCGAAAACTTAATTTGAAAAAAGTCAAAACAGCGGTTCTTCAACCTCGGGGCCTGTTTGATTTTATTTCCTATAAAATGATTGTGCTAGCGGTAATAAGCAATTTGTTGTGTATAACAGTGGTTGCTTATCTGGATGGTTTTCAGCTTGAAAGGGGTAGCGATACGGTGGTTTTGTTTTTTACACTGTTACTGGCTAATCTATTGTTTGCTTTTATCATCAGGCTTAATATTTCAGGTAAAAAAATTAATCCGCTTCAATCCATGACTGATCGGTTGAAGCAAACAAAAACAGTAGTAAACACTCTGGTAACGATGAGTATTATTCAAAGCCTGTTCGTCATGATGATTCAGGTAATGGATTATTATCAACTGGATTTTTATCGTTCTACTTTCATTAGTTTATTTTTGCAAGTGATAGCCTGGATTTCTTTGCAGAATTCCATAAGAGCCAGCTGTATTGAAGATATAGACTTTGATGTTTATAAATTAGATGATGTTGAGAAGGTGCAGAATTAACAGAGGTTCCCAGCTAACTGTATTTCCAGGTATCACGGGTATAAATCAATTATAGACAGACCCGACTGTTTTGGGTATAACTTTATCACCCAAAGTCAAATCTTGAATTTTTATGTCTACTCTTGAAAATAAAACGGTCATCATTACCGGTGCTTCCGCCGGCATTGGCGCTGCCTGTGCGCGATTACTGGCCAGGCAGAAAGCTCGTCTGGCTCTTGTCGCACGAGGCGAAGTTGCTTTAAACAAAATCGCTGATGAACTCGGTGCTGAAACCGAAGTTATGGCTATTGCACTGGACGTCGCAGACACGGATGCCTGTATGAAGATGTTGTCACAGGTAGAACAACGGTTTGGTGCTATCCATATTTTAATCAACAATGCAGGCACTCATATTCGCGGTAATGTGGATACGCTCAAGCCTGAGGATCTGGCCATAATGGCCGATGTCAATTTCAGAGCACCACTGGTGCTCACAGCGGCAGTGATTCCCTATATTAAAAAATCGGGGGGCGGCGCAATCATTATGGTGGCTTCACTGGCTGGTCGTGCACCATTACAGGGAGCGGCGACCTATTCAGCCAGCAAGGCGGGCCTGCGGGCCTTTACCTATGCCATTGCTGATGAATTATCCTCCGAATCCATTAAAGTGGGTATGGTTTCTCCTGGCCCGGTGGATACCGGCTTTATTATGGATGAAATTGACAAGGTGGATGATATCGTCTATTCCCAGAAAATGAGTACTGCAACAGAAGTGGCTGAAGCTATTTTGCAATTGATCAGCGGTGACAGAACCGAAATTGCTATCCCCGCAGCAGCAGGTAAAATGACCACTTTAATGTATCTGTTTCCATCTGTACGACGTTGGGTCAGACCTTTGCTGCAGAAAAAAGGTCGCAAAAATAAACTTAAATATAAAAAAGAAGCCGAGTAAATACGGAATTTATCCTCTTTGACTAAAATAATTCAAACGCTTGTTTGATTTTTGTTAAATGTTTAGTTAAAGTGATAATCTTAAGCTGTGAGGTGGTATAATATTGTCGTCAATATTTTCCGGGATTCTGTTCTGGCAGACCACCTGTTTAAGGAGTCATGATGACTGTTATTAAAAAAAATGATGTTATTGCATCCGTTGCTGATGCCCTGCAGTACATTTCATATTACCACCCCAAAGATTTTATCGAGGCCATGACCGAGGCCTACAACAAAGAAGAAAATCCGGCGGCCAAAGACGCCATCGCACAAATTTTAATTAACTCACGAATGTCTGCCATGGGTCATCGCCCGGTGTGTCAGGATACTGGCATCATCACTGCTTTTGTAAAAGTGGGTATGGATGTGCAATGGGATACGGATATGACTTTGCAGCAAATGGTTGATGAGGGTGTCAGAGAAGCTTATAGAAATGCGGAAAATCCCTTGAGAAAATCTATTGTTGCCGATCCGGCTGGTGCCAGAATAAACACCGGTGACAATACACCGGCTGTAGTTCATGTTGAACTGGTAGCTGGTGACCGAGTCGATATTACCGTGGCAGCAAAAGGCGGTGGTTCAGAGAACAAAGCCAAATTTGTCATGTTAAATCCGGGTGATTCTGTTGTGGACTGGGTTTTGGAAACCGTCCCTAAAATGGGTGCAGGCTGGTGTCCTCCGGGTATGCTTGGTATCGGTATCGGTGGCACTGCTGAAAAGGCCATGTGCATGGCAAAAGAATCCTTAATGGATCCGGTCAATATTCATCAATTGCAGCAAAAAGAAGCCAGCAATACTATCGAGAAACTTCGTCTTGAACTGTTTGAAAAAGTTAATGAACTGGGGATTGGTGCTCAGGGTCTCGGAGGGTTAACTACCGTACTGGACGTTAAAATAATGGATTGTCCAACCCATGCAGCTTCCTTACCCGTTGCGATGATCCCCAATTGTGCAGCCACTCGTCATGCACACTTTGTACTTGATGGTTCCGGTGTTGCTGAACTTCCAATACCTTCCCTGGATGACTGGCCCGAAATTTCATGGTCAGTTGGAGATACGGCACGCAGAGTGAATATAAATGAAGTCACCAAAGAGGATTTCAAGCAATGGCAACCGGGTGAAACGCTGTTACTGAGTGGCAAAATGCTCACAGGGCGTGATGCTGCCCATAAACGTATAGCTGAACTCCATGCCGCTGGTAAGCCATTACCCGATGGTGTCGATTTTAATGGGCGTTTTATCTACTACGTTGGCCCCGTTGAGGCGGTGGGTGATGAAGTGGTTGGCCCGGCAGGTCCCACCACATCAACCCGTATGGATAAATATACCGAAATGATGTTGGGTGATTATGGCTTGCTCGGCATGATAGGTAAGGCTGAACGAGGTGATACCGCCATTGAAAGTATTAAAAAACATGGTTCGATTTACCTTATGGCGGTAGGTGGGGCTGCTTATCTGGTGTCCAAAGCGATTAAAGCATCCAGAGTGGTTGCTTTTGCTGATTTGGGCATGGAGGCCATCTATGAATTCGAAGTTGAGGATATGCCGGTGACCGTTGCGGTGGATTGCAAAGGTGACTCGGTACATAAATCAGGTCCGGCTATCTGGCATGTGAAGATTCTTCAAGAAGAGCAACAAAACAGGTAAATTGTAGGTCACTAAACATAGGTTGGTACTTAAGAGAAAACAGTGCAAAAAAGTGTGTCATTCCGAAAATTTGCTCCATGACTGTAGGGAGTGCTTTGGCTACCGTAGTGGAGGAAGCTTACTTTTGTGATAGCACTACCGGCTCAAGATCTCTCCACTACGGTCGAGATGACAGGTTTTTTTTATAACAGTCGAGATGACAGGTTATTTTTTCTTAAGTCCTTACCTTGAATGAATAACTCACAACTAAGGATCCTTAACGGATAAAAGTATGACAATAATAAGTGCAGGTGCAAAATTTAGACAGGCAGTAGCAGATGAACATCCCCTACAACTGATGGGAACCATTAATGCTTTTACAGCAAGAATGGCAAAGCGGGCCGGTTATAAAGCCATCTATATTTCGGGCGGCGGACTGGCAGCCAATTCATTAGGTATGCCGGATCTGGGTGTTAGCGGATTAGAAGATGTGTTAATCGATATCCGGCGTATTACCGATAGCTGTGATCTGCCATTAATGGTGGATGCTGATACCGGTTTTGGCGGTGCCTTTAATATTGCCCGTACTGTACGATTGATGACTCGGGCAGGTGCAGCCGGTTTCCATATTGAGGATCAGGTGTCAGCTAAACGATGTGGTCATCGACCCAATAAAGAAATCGTCTCCAAAGAAGAGATGGTCGATCGCGTTAAAGCGGCTGTTGATGCTCGTATTGACGAGGATTTTGTCATTATGGCAAGAACCGATGCGCTGGCAGTTGAGGGCATAGATTCCGCCATCGAACGGGCGCAGTTGTGTGTTGAAGCTGGTGCCGACATGATTTTTCCAGAAGCAATAAACAGGCTTGAAGATTATGATAAATTTCGTCAGGCAGTTGATGCGCCGATTCTGGCCAATATTACTGAATTTGGTCAGACGCCCTTATTCAGTTGTGAAGAATTAGCTGCCCACGGTGTGGATATTGTGCTTTATTGCTGTGGTGCTTATCGCGCTATGAATAAAGCTGCGTGGAATTTCTACAAATCTGTACGAGAACATGGTCATCAGAGAGAAATGATAGACAGTATGCAAACCCGTGAAGAGTTGTATGATTTTCTCGACTATCACGGCTACGAAGAAAAATTAGACGCATTATTTTCTGAGGAGAAAAAGTCATGACAGACGAAGAACTACCAAAAAATGAAACTGAAGAAAAAGCAGCAGCAGCTGGTGCTTCAGATGCTCAATCAACAGCATCAGAAACTACTGCAACTGAATCTGAACAGTTAATCCCCAAAAAGAAAAAGTCTGTAGCACTATCGGGTGTGACGGCTGGTAATACAGAATTATGTACCGTGGGACGCACAGGGAACGATCTACATTATCGTGGGTACGATATTCTCGATCTGGCGGAAAACTGTGAATTTGAAGAAGTGGCTTATTTACTGATTCACGGTAAATTACCCAATAAACCCGAATTAAAAAAATATAAACGAAAGCTGAAAGCCTTACGTGGATTACCCCTGGCGGTACAGGAAGCTCTGGAAACCCTTCCGGCTTCTTCACACCCGATGGATGTAATGCGAACCGGTTGTTCAGTGTTGGGCTCGGTACTTCCCGAAAAAGAGGATCACAATGATGCCGATGCCAGAGATATTGCGGACAGGCTGGTGGCCTGCTTCGGTTCTATGCTGTTGTACTGGTATCATTTTTCTCACAATGGGCGTCAGATAGAAGTGGAAACCGATGATGATTCAGTGGCGGCGCATTTCCTGCATTTATTACATGGTGAAAAACCTACCGAGCAGTGGGAACGTGCCATGCATACCTCTTTAAATCTCTATGCTGAGCATGAATTTAATGCCTCCACCTTTGCCTGCCGGGTCATTGCCGGCACGGGCTCTGATATGTATTCTGCTATTTGTGGTGGCATAGGCGCACTGCGAGGCCCCAAGCATGGTGGGGCTAATGAAGTGGCTCTGGAAATTCAGAAACGTTATCACAGTGCTGATGAGGCGGAGGCCGACATTAAGCAACGACTGGCGAATAAGGAAATTGTTATAGGTTTTGGTCATCCGGTTTATACGGTGAGTGATCCGCGTAATAAGGTGATTAAAGAAGTGGCTCGTGATCTATCCACAACCCAGGGGGATATGTTGCTGTTTGATGTGGCTGAACGGCTGGAGTCCATTATGTGGGAAGAGAAAAAAATGTTCCCTAATCTGGACTGGTTTTCCGCTGTTTCCTATCATCAGATGGGTATTCCTACCGCCATGTTTACGCCTATATTTGTTATAGCGCGGGTAACGGGCTGGGCAGCACATGTTATTGAGCAACGCAATGATGGAAAAATTATCCGTCCCAGTGCAAATTATACCGGGCCTGAGAATAAACGCTTTGTGAATATTCGGGATCGTGTGAGTCATTAACTATAAAATTATTTACAGCTGCCCATCTGCTGATTGTCAGCTGTATTTTTCTATGAATTAAACTATTAACTAAAGAGACTTAATAAATGAGTGCAAATGTAGAATCAAACGTTAGACCGGCCCCCGATAAAGAACTGGTTGATATCGCAGAATTTGTTGCAGACTATGTGATTGAAAGTGAGGTGGCTTACGATACTGCACGCTATTGTTTAATGGACACACTGGGTTGTGGTTTCCTGGCTTTGCGTTATCCCGAGTGTGCCAAACACATGGGGCCGATTGTCCCTGGAACCATCGTGCCGAATGGTGCTTATGTACCCGGAACCCAGTTTCAGTTAGATCCGGTTCAGGCCGCTTTTAATATTGGAGCCATGATCCGCTGGCTGGATTTTAATGATACCTGGCTGGCTGCCGAGTGGGGCCACCCATCGGATAATTTAGGTGGTATTTTGGCCACAGCCGATTATGTGAGCAGAGTAAGACTTGCCGATGGTTATGAACCTCTGGCGATGGAAGAGGTATTAACCGCCATGATCAAAGCACATGAAATTCAGGGTGTGCTGGCACTGGAAAACAGTTTTAATCGAGTGGGTCTGGATCATGTGATATTAGTTAAAGTTGCATCCGCAGCAGTTTGTACTGAACTATTAGGTGGTGATAGAGATGACATTATTACTGCGGTCAGTCAGGCATTTGTGGATGGTCAATCCCTCAGAACCTATCGGCATACACCCAACACGGGTTCACGAAAATCCTGGGCGGCAGGTGATGCTACTTCAAGGGCGGTTCGATTGGCATTAATGACCATGAAAGGTGAAATGGGTTACCCCAGTGTTTTAACCGCACCCACCTGGGGATTTTATGATGTTTCCTTTAAAGGTAAACCCTTTAAATTTCAACGTGAGTATGGTTCCTACACCATGGAAAATATATTATTTAAAATTTCCTTCCCTGCGGAATTTCATGCGCAAACTGCCGTTGAATGTGCAGTCAAATTACATCCAGAAATAATAAATCGACTGGATGATATTGAACGAATTGAATTAACCACACATGAATCGGCTATACGTATTATTTCCAAGCAGGGTGAATTGCATAATCCGGCAGACAGGGATCACTGTTTACAATATATGGTGGCCATTGGTTTGTTAAAAGGTAATCTGGTCGCGGATGATTATGAAGATGTGGTCGCTAAGGATCCTCGAGTGGATGCTCTTAGAGAAAAGATGGTTGTAGCTGAGGATAAACGTTACTCATCAGAATACCATGACCCTGAAAAACGCTCCATTGCCAACGCTATTCAGATCTTTTTCAAAGATGGTAGCAGTACCGATAAAATAGAAATAGAATACCCAATAGGTCATAAAAATCGCCGTGAAGAAGGCATCCCGGTATTGGTGAATAAGTTTAAAACCAATCTGGCAACTCGATTCCCGGCCAGACAGGCTGAAATGATTTTCAATCTCTGTATGGACGCGGAGCAACTTGCCGCAACACCCGTGAATGAGTTTGTTGAGTTGATGGTGATTTGAGCTTCGAGATTCGAGATTCGAGTAAACATAAAAATCCCTGGCTTTGCCGGGGATTTTTATGCTTTAACGGACATTATCGCAACAAACTGTTACATTCAGACCTTTCATATTGCTATGAAATCCGTTATAACAAATGCTCATAAAATAATAATAATGTGATTCAGATGAAAAATATAACTCAAAAAATTATTAAATGGTTGTCGTTAGCGCTGGTATTGTCTGCTTTACAATTCACTAATACCTTTGCTTATGAAACAGCCCAACCGCAAAGCAGTGCCCCGCAAACTCTAAAAGTTACCACTGAAGTTGAGCCGGTTAAAGTATCGGAAGAGATTAAAATTCCAGTTGTTGAGTTTGATGCTGATAAGGCAACGCAGGCTTATCTTGATCGACTGAGTGCCGATGCCAGGGAAAAATCAGACAGTTATTATGAAGGTGGCTATTGGCTACAGTTGTGGAATTTTTTATTGACTATTGTCATCGCTTATTTTTTATTACAAAGTGGGCTGTCGGTAAAAATGAGGGATTTTAGTCAGAAAATAACACGATTTGTATTTGTTCAGAATATGATCTACATAGTGCAATATATTATTTTAGTCTCTGTTATCAGTTTCCCTTTAGCGGTTTATCAGGGTTATTTCAGGGAGCATGCTTATGGTTTATCTAATCTGAGTTTTGCAGGCTGGCTCGGAGAAGAATTTAAAGGATTAATTATTTCTCTGCTATTAATGAGCCTGGCGGTGGCGGGTATTTATAAAGTGGTGCATAAAGCCAGAAAGACCTGGGCCGTCTGGGGTGCAGTGTTAAGTATTGTCTTTATTGCCTTTGTGGCGATGATCGGCCCGGTATATATTTCGCCTCTTTTTAATGATTATGTTCCGCTTAAAGAGAGTGAACTAAAATCAGAAATACTGTCTATGGCCAGAGCCAATGGTGTTCCGGCAGAAAATGTCTATGAATTTAATGCATCCAAACAATCAAAAAGAATCAGTGCCAATGTCAGTGGCATGTTTGGTACTTTACGCGTCAGTTTAAATGATAATCTGATGAATCGTAGTAGCCCAGAGAGTGTAAAGGCGGTGATGGGACATGAGCTTGGGCATTATGTGTTGAATCATGGTATTAAATTCCTGCTTTCCTTTGGCATTGTCATGGTGCTGGCTTTTGTCTTTTTGAAGTGGGGTTTTCATCGATTCAACAGACCGTCATGGGGAATAAAAGGTGAAGATGATATCGCCGGATTTCCTTTAGCTATGGCTCTTTTTTCTGTTTATTTTTTCCTGATGACGCCAGTTACTAATACCATTGTCAGAAGCAGTGAAACCGAAGCAGATTATTTTGGACTGAATGCGTCTAATGAACCCGATGGTTTTGCCGATGCTATTTTCAGCTTATCTGAATATCGAAAAATGAAACCGGGTTATTGGGAAGAGATTATATTTTATGATCATCCCAGTGGCTATAACAGAATTCATGCAGCTATGGTTTGGAAGAGAGAACAGCTTTGGAAAAGAGAACTCTTGAAAAAAGACACTCTTCATGGGAGCAGTTTTATTGCAAATAAGCAGCAACCTTAAATTTAAATCTAAATCTGAAAGCCAGTGCTTTACTGGCTTTTAGTTTAATCCACAATTTTTTCATGTTCCTGTAAAATAAAGCGTTTCGCCTGGTCGTATTCCTTTTTATCAATCAGTTTTGATTCTAATAAACGACGATGATCCTGCATCTCTGCAACTAATCGTTCTTTATTATTTTTTAAGGTTTGATGAGAGCGCTGAACTTTTGTTTTTAATAATTTGTCGAATTCATTAAATTCATATTTATTGGGTAAGTTGTAATACAGTTCTAATAAATTAGCATGACCAAATTCACTGCTCCATACCGACCGAATAGATGAAAGCCTGGGAACAAAAGTAAGAAACAGCAAGCCCAGCAGAGCCGGAGAAACTGCAAAACGCCAGTCCATATCGAGAAAGGACAGACCAATATAAGACAGCAAAAGTAGAACAAAACTGGTGGCCAGTGTGGTTACCGGAATAGTAATTTTTGTCTCCGCCTGCGGGTCTAAAAATCTCAGGTCGATAACTTGCTCATCTGACCAGTTTCCGTGTGTGTCAGATTCTGCAACGGAGAGATAATGCGTATTGAAGAAATAACAATATCGCGTAGTCTGGCGCAGAAAATTATACTGCTCAAATTCTTCAGTTACTACACGCTCGTTGGGAACAGGGACCTTGGGTACATGTCTGTGATCTATATTTTGTATGGCCTGTGGGACAATTTCGATGACTTGCACGGCTTTTCCTCTGTCGGTTTTATTAAGTACCCCCTAAACATAGCCAATTAAGTCAGATTAAAAGCAGAGCCAGGTCACATAATCTCATAAGGAAACAAAATTTTAGTAGTAACTGTGACACATTTCATATTTTATCAAAACAGGATAAACTGAGAGTGAGAGATTAATAGAGGACAGTTATGTGATTGAGAAAAATACTCTGGAAGTTCTTGAAAGAGCTGCCAGTACTTTAGAGCAGGGTTTTAAAAAGCTCCCCGAATTCAAACCATCGGTTGATGTAAAAGCAATACAGATGGTTCTGCAAACTGTGGCTCATCGGCTGCAGAATAATTATCCCTACCAACATCCATTTTACATTGGTCAGATGTTAAAACCTCCCCACATTATGGCGCAACTTGCCTACATGCTCACCATGACGCTTAATCCAAATAACCATGCACTCGATGGTGGTAGAGAAAGTTCCAAAATGGAAAAGGAAGTAGTTGCAGAAATATCAGATATGTTTGGCTGGGATACTCATCTGGGCCATCTGACCAGTGGTGGCACCATGGCCAATATGGAGGCACTGTGGATAGCGGGGCAAATACATCCACATAAAAAAATTCTGGCTTCCACCCAGGCACATTATACCCATCAGAGAATTACTTCTGTTTTGAAACTGGAATTTGAAACTGTCGAAGTCGATCAGTTTGGTAAAATGTGTTTGCTGGATTTAGAGAATCAATTAAAGCAGGGTGATATTGGTACTGTGGTTGCAACATTAGGTACCACTGGCATGGGGGCTTTAGATCCTTTATCGGACATTCTTAAACTACAGCAAAAATATAATTTTCGCATTCATGTAGATACCGCCTATGGTGGCTATTATACACTGGCAGATAATCTTAGTGATGACGGTCGTATGATTTATGACTGTCTGAGTCAGGTTGATTCCATCGTCATTGATCCTCACAAACATGGGCTACAACCTTATGGATGTGGTTGTATATTATTTAAAGATCCGGCTGTTGGTACTTATTATAATCATGATTCCCCTTATACCTATTTCAGTTCAGATGATCTTCATCTGGGTGAAATATCACTTGAATGTTCTCGCGCAGGTGCTTCTGCTGTTGCACTCTGGGCAACCCAGCAATTGCTGCCAATGACTAAAGATGGTGAGTTCGCCAGAGGACTGACTCGTTGCCGAAAAGCTGCACTAACGTTTTATGAAAAATTACTCACCTCATCACACTATCGCCCCCTTTTGCAACCCGAACTTGATATCGTTATCTGGGCGCCTGAAGCGGGAACTGCTTCAGAAATGTCGAGATTATCCAGAAATATATTTGATCGAGGTGCCTCAGAGGATTTGCATATGGCTTTAATCAATCTCCCCCAAAAATTAATTCAGGCTCACTGGCCTGATATCAACTACGACGAAGAACATGTCACCTGTTTACGTGCCTGCTTTATGAAACCTGAACATATGGACTGGATGGATCGCATCTGGGATAAATTTGAAAAACTCTGATAGATAGTCTTTCCTTTCTGATGTCTATTGGGTATGCTCAAGCTTATTGCAAGTCTCTTTAATCATCAAATAATAAAAAAAGGAGTGATAATGCCACAACCCTGGATACAACATTACCCTGAAAATACCTCTTCTGATATTGATATAACTTCTATTAAATCTCTGCTTCAGATGTTTCATGAAAGTGTTAATCAATATGGGGACAAGGTAGCCTATTATAATTATGGAGCTTCTCTTAGCTTTAATGAACTGGACAGACTTTCAGCTGATTTCGCAGCCTACCTTCAACACGAAACAGGGTTAAAAAAGGGGCAACGAGTGGCTCTTATGTGCCCAAACACCCTGTCTTTTGTGGTGGCTATGTGGGGAATTATCCGTGCGGGAGGGGCTCAGGTTAATGTCAATCCATTGTATTCTCCCCATGAATTACAACATCAACTCGTTGATGCCGATGTAGAAACTATTGTTATTTTTGCTGCTTCTACGCCAACATTAGCTCAAATTATTGATAAAACAGCTATCAAAAATGTCATTGTGATACAGCTGGATGATTTGATAAATAAAAATCTGCCTGCAACAGAAGTAGATACAGGAATTGGTTCTTTTATTTTATTCAAAGATGCTCTGGAACGGGGAAAAAAGCATTCCTTAGAAGAACCCGAACTCTGTAGAGATGACCTGTTATATCTTCAATATACTGGAGGAACCACCGGGTTGTCCAAGGGGGCGATGTTGAGTCATGGTAACTTGATTGCTAATATCAAACAGTATGAAGAATTGGCTAAAAATGATATCAACTATGGCAATGACATCATATTAACGGCCATTCCCATGTATCATATTTTTGCATTGTCGATGAATACACTGGCTTACTTTAGCTTTGGGGCGAGTAATGTACTGGTGACTAATCCCAGAGATATGAAAAGCTTTGTGGAAACATGGTCACACTATGATATAACCATGTTTACCGGTGTGAATACACTTTTCAATGGACTGTTACATACTCCCGGTTTTGCCGAAATTGATTTTAGTACTTTAAAAATGACCATTGGTGGCGGTGCACCGGTACAGTCTGCGGTATCGGATAAATGGAAAGAAGTTACCGGAAAGGCACTAATGGAAGGCTATGGATTATCTGAAACTTCTCCCGTATTAACATTGAATTTAAATTATGTTGAGCCATCAATCTCAGGTATTGGCATTCCTGTTCCTTCCACTGAAATCAGTTTGCGTGATGATGAAGGTAAAGAAGTCGCCCCAGGTGATGCGGGAGAGTTATGTGCTAAGGGTCCACAGGTAATGGCTGGCTACTGGAATAATGACGAAGCTACAAAGGATGCAATGACAACGGATGGTTTTTTTAAAACCGGCGATATAGCCGTGTTGGATGAACAGGGTCATTTTCATATCGTGGATCGTA
>DRNA01000425.1 GCA_011322365.1 Aeromonadales bacterium
GATACCCAGTGTTGACAGAGTGGGACGGTATTTTCCACTGACCATTGCTTCGCATATTACTGAACCTGTAAAACCTGTCGCATTAATAGATGAATGTTACCACTGGTTTGAACAGGCTGAGGAACAGGCTTTAAAAGTACTTGATGAAGACTTTGATCTGGATGAACTGGAGGCATCACTTAAAAAGATGGGTGAACCTGTTGTTAGTCGGATCAGTGAGAATGAGCCGTTGGATGAAATTCATAAAGAAGAAAGATTTCAGGGGCATTTTAGTATGGACACAGTCAATGCCAATCCCCTGAGTGCCTTTCCTGCGGTCAGTCATTTTTTTATAGAACAGACATTTTCAAGTTATTCATTCTGGTGGACGGCCGGATCGGAGGATATTAAGCCTTCTTTTTTACTTTGTGAAGGTATGCCGAAAAATGACGGATTTGCCGCTTTTATGGATGGCGGATGGAATCGTGAATGCTGGCATGATATTAAATCCCTTTTTTCAGTAGGTGATACTCCGGCTATTATGGGCGTTTAAACCGATGTTTAAAGAAAGTATAAATAATTATGTTAGAAGATATTACACAAACCGATTATAACCGTTTCAATACTTTGGAAAATGCCTACAGGACACATACTGGCAATGTACGTGCTCTTAATGAAGATGCTCTAATGGTGCACAGAGAATATCCCTTATATGTGATTGCAGACGGTATGGGAGGGCATAGCGCCGGTGACAGAGCCAGTCAGTATATTGTTGAACAGATGGCCGCTCTTGAGTTTAGCCAAATCGGCCTACAGTCAAGAATTACTGAAATTGAACAGGCTATTCGTGAGATAAACAGGGCAATTAACAACAGTCAATGGGTAGATGATCCATCAGCCATAGTCGGCAGTACAATTGTTGCAGCGTATATTGAAGATAATATCTGTACCTGTTTCTGGATAGGGGACAGCCGTCTTTACATATACCGTGATCAGCGGCTTTATCAAATTACCCGGGATCACTCTATGGTTCAGGATATGGTTGATAAGGGATTGCTGCGTCAGGAAGAGGCCACCGATCACCCTAATCATAATGTATTAACCCGGGCTGTCGGTGTAGATGCCAGGATAAATATTGACATAAATCAGTTTGAAATTAAAAGTGGTGATAAACTCCTGCTATGCAGTGACGGACTTTATAATGAACTGGATAATCAAAATATTGTTGACTGTTTAAATAAGGAGCATACAGAGAATATAGCAGAAGACCTGCTGCAGGGTGTTTTATCACGCAAGGCGGCTGATAATGTTTCTTTAATTGTTATCAATAAATATTAAACATAGTACATAGATAAGGAATTATGTCGGGAAGTAAACACACAGGGAAGCAGGAATCCAGTACCGGGGTTCTTAATAGTTATGAAAATAGTTCTGAAGAAACGATTGATGAAAATCATTCTGAACTGACGGTTATACAGATTAGATCGGTTGAACCTGAGGTTGTTGATGATAAAACTCGTTTAAGCTCTGAACCCGATAAAACACGTATTGCAATTCAAACAGATAATCAAATAAAAAATAATGTTGATTCTTTAAACCCTATAGATAAAACGGTTATAAAACCATTTGCTTTATCAGAACAAACAAGGATTCAATCACAGGCTATACAGCCGGAGAATAGCAAAGAACCGGAAATTTCAACTACAGACAAAAAAACAGTCAGCATAGGTAGTACAATTAAAAACCGTTTTGTACTGCTTGAAATTCTGGGTGTTGGTGGTATGGGTAAAGTGTATAAAGCACTTGATCTGCGCAAACAGGAGGCGCGTGATCAATTACCTTATATTGCTGTAAAATTATTAAATGATGAGTTTAAACATCATCCTGATGCATTAATTGCCCTCCAGAGAGAGGCCAGAAAGTCGCAACAGCTGGCACATCCCAATATTGTAAATGTTCATGATTTTGACAGGGATGAAGAAGCGGTTTTTATGACCATGGAACTCCTGGATGGTCAGTCACTTGAACAGATTATCGCTCATGAATATCCTTCAGGCATGCCTGCTGATATAGCTGTAGAAATTATAAACAGTCTATGTCATGCCCTGATTTATGCTCATAAACATCAGATTATTCATTCTGATTTAAAACCGGCCAATATTTTTATTACTGCCGGAGGCATACCTAAAATCTTTGATTTCGGCATTGCCAGAGCCTGTAATAACTCCTCTTTGAAAAGTCAGGCAGGGGTTAGTGACAAAACTCTGTTTGATCCCACAGCGCTGGGCGCACTGACACCAACCTATGCAAGCCTTGCCATGCTTGAAGGCAGAGCGCCTGCAGAAAGTGACGATCTATATGCCATTTGTTGTGTCTTTTATGAGCTGCTGACTGGAAAACATCCTTATAAC
>DRNA01000426.1 GCA_011322365.1 Aeromonadales bacterium
AAATAATTTTGGCGTTAATGCCAATATTATTAATGGTGATTCCGGCACCATCCTGGTTCTGGATTCAAATATTACCGGTGTAGCAAATCAACTCAGTGTCACCAATGACAATGCCAGTCTTGATAGCATATCAACCAGTTTAATCATTCCCACGGGTGGTAATGCTACAGATGCTCAAATCAGCATCAATGGACAAACCATTACCAATGACAGCAATACCTTCACCACCGCCATAGAAGACGTCACTATTAATGCCGTCAAAGTTACAACGAGTAGCATCGATTTAACGGTCAGCACCGATACAAATTCAGTAAGCACTGCAATATCCGATTTCGTGGATGCCTTTAACAATCTGTCCAAAATTATCAGTGAACTGGGTTCTTCAGATCCGGCTTCTCCGGGTATTTTATCTGGTGATGCCACCTTGAGGATTCTTGATAGACAAATTCGAAGAATAACCACTGCGACAGTCAACGGGTTGACGGGAAATGTGAACAGCCTTGCAGAAATAGGCATTTCTACCAATCAGGATGGAACCCTGTCATTGGATAGTAGCAAACTTAATCAGCAACTCACTGACAACCTGGATAATATTGAGCAAATTTTTACCGCCAGCAATGGAATCGCCAGCAGTTTATCCACACTGGTGGATCAATACACCAATAGTACCGGCATATTAACCAGCCGAACAAGCAGCCTTAATGAACAATTATCCCGTATTGATGATGACAGGATTCAATTATCAGAAAGGTTAGATCAACTTGAAACACGTTTAAGAGCACAATTTGGTGCCATGGATGCGTTAGTCGCTCAACTCAAAAGTACCGGAAACTTCCTGACACAGCAATTAGCGAATTTGCCAGGATTTAGTCGAAATAGTAATTCAGGTAATTAATTCCAGGAGGAATAAACCGCATGATCTCAAACGGCGCAGCAAAATACAGCAACATCGGTTCACAAAGTGGCGTAGAAAATGCCTCCCCTCACCGTCTTATCCAGATGTTAATTGATGGGGCGCTTGAACGCACACACAAGGCAAGGGGTTATATGTCCCACGGTAATATTACCGAAAAGGGGGAGAATATTAGTAGCGCAATGTCCATTATTGGCGGACTGCAAGCTAGCCTCAACAAAGATAGTGGTGGAGATATCGCGGTTAAACTCGATGCGCTATATGCCTATATGATTCAAAAATTGATGGCCTCTAATCTCGAAAATGATGTCAGCGGACTGGATGAAGTCATAAAGTTACTGCAGGAAATTAAATCTGGTTGGGATGGAATTGAAAAACAGGTCAGCCAAAAGCAGCCTATACCCGCTTAAAAATGCTCTCGATATGAAAATTAAATACTCTGATCTGGAAAAACTGAATAAGCAGGCCTTGAAATTTGCTAGAGAAGATAACTGGGTAGATGCACTTGAATGTATAAATAACAGGCAGCTACTGCTGAAAGAACTGTTTTTAATTGAATCGGCACAACTCATCGCAGAACAACAGCTTCTAAATAAAATTCTGGATGACATTGAAAAAACAGATGAAAAATTATCGAGCCTCGCCCGTGATGCCAAAATTGATCTAACCGGAAAAATCATTCATTTATCATTAAGCAAAAAAGCCTCGGAAAAATATCAACAGATTGCATCTCAACGCTGAATTTATCCTGAAAAATCTACCTTATTACCGTATAGTAGCAGATTCAGGAAAGCTATAAAGACATGATAACATTTACAGAATATTCGAATGAATACCAACACTTTGTTTACCAGGGTCTGCTTGATATTCACCGTATTGAAAAAGATGCTGTTACTGATCTGAAAATATCTGATGACTTTGAGTTTCAAATTGAGCAATGGCTGAATACTATCAGTCAGCAACCTTCCTCATTGATCATTATAGCGATAAAAAATAGTCAACCTGCAGGTTTTATTATGGGCATGGTGGAACCACAGATTAATAAATTTTCACAATACAATTTACATGGTTTAATACAAGCATTATTCGTCTCTGAACAGAACCGAAAACAATCCATTGGTCATCAATTAGTCCATGAAATGTTGTCATCGTTTAATGAGCACGGTATACCTTATTGTGATCTGTCTTACCACCCCCAAAATACGATTGCAGAAAAATTCTGGATGAAACAGGGTTTTATCCCTGCACAAATTATCAGCAGGAAATTTTTACATGCTGATTTATCTGAGGAAATTAAATAAAGATAAATTCTGAATCCTGGCAAAACTCGATTGGGCCGCTTCCAGACTTAACTGCTGTTGATTGAGTCTGGAGATAGCTTCTACCAGATCGACATCTCTGACTTTTGATAAGGTAGTCTCACTGGATAATTTAAAATCCTGATTGATCTGAAGCTGGGAATCAATGATATTTAATCGTGCTCCAACCCTGGAGTGTACTCTGTTAATTTTATCCATCGCATTATCCAGGTTCGATATTGATTCAGTCAAAATATTGGTTAATTGAGCAGATTCAGCCGCAGTCACCGTTGATTGTTCAATACCTGAAATAGCATTTTTTATGGTGGTGAAGATATCCTGTCGACTACTGGGTGTTACCGTAAAGGAATCGCCGGCATCGGGTGTTCCCTTAATTTCAAAGGAAATACCATTAAACTGAATAGCATCACCGGATGTGAAATCTAAAGGTCCCTGTATCGATGTGGCCGTTGAATCAAATACTTCATATTGGATCTGACCGGCGGCAGTGATACTAAAATCTATCTGATAACTGTCCGCTACAAATGCCGCCTTATCAAATACTGAACCAGAAGATATTGTACCTGAACCGGTATTTGTAGCCACTGCTCTGGTTAAAAAAGTTTTATTTCCATTTTTAATATCAAAAAAAGTATCATAACCTGAATCCGATGTGGCCACAGAAATACCGGGACCAATATCAACCTGCCGCTGCCCCTGATCACCATCATATTGATAGACACCAGTAGAGGTGACCGAAACTGGAACCACATCAGATTTAAACCCGGCAAAAAGATATTCATTTCCATTAATTTTAGTGTTTGCCAGATCTTTTAATTCAGCTAACCTTTGCGTAAGTTCAGTACCAATAGCCTCACGATCAGAAAGATTCAAGGTGCCATTGCCACTTTGAATAAGTAATTCTCGAACACGTTGTAAATTATTTTCCACAGCAAAGAACACCACTTCTTCCTGTTGAGCAAAGGACTCTGCATTTTTTGCATTAGCAATCCAACGATTACTTAGGCCAATTTGTTGCTCCAGATTAAAAATCGTACTTACAGCAACAGGATCATCGGAGGCTACTGTTACACGTTTTCCTGACGAAATTTGATTCTGAGTTTTGATTAAAGCTGCCTGATTTTCTAAAATAGCATTGACACCCGAATTAAAAATCTGATTTGATGAAATTCTCATATCGGTTAATCCATATTTATCTGAAAGTATTAATCAAGGTCTGGAATAACGAATTCGCCACAGTTATTATCTGAGCAGACGCCTGATAAGCCTGTTGAAATTTAATCAGGTTAGCCGCCTCTTCATCCAGATTAACACCTGACGCCGTTTCACGTCGATTGATCGCCTGAGTAAGTAAGCTTTGAGAGGCTTCTTTATCAATGGATGCTTCTCGCGTTTGCACACCAACACGCGTCAACAACTGTCCAAAAGAGCCCTGAAAATTGGTAGTACCTGACTCCAGGATATTAGCACCCTGAAGCGATGAAATTAACTGCAGGTTTCTGTTATCACCAATACCACCATTATTATAACTGATCTCAAAAGTATCACCTGCCTGTGGTGATCCTGACAGGGTCACACTATAACCAAAATCCGTCACTCCTGTAGGAATAACCTCATTGCTGGCATTAGGAGTAAATACTAATCCGGCTTCAATTACCGCATTTGTTGTACTGTTAACAATATTATAATTTGTAGCCGAAGTGAATTCTATTCTCACAGGCGGTGTCAACTGACCGGCAGTGGTTGTAAAAGCAGCGTTGGTTATATCATTAACATTACTGGAAACAAATGCACCGGAACCCAGATTATTAACACCGTTGAGTAAACGTAAGGGACTGGCCGCTGCAATTAATGAACCTTCAGTTATATTTCTTGAAATTTCAGCTGCTCCGTTTCTGGTCGGTGCAATTAAAAAACTGTCGCCATCAGCAACCGCCCCGGAGTTCAGGGTAAGACTAAAGCCCAGACTGGCAAAAGAGATGGTCGAGGGTAAAGCTCCGGGAGCTGGAAATGTTGTTTCAACTGATTTTGTTCTCGCATTAATCAGGGTATAAGTGCTACTACCGGCATTATACGTGAGTCTATAATTATCATCACTTAACTGATCCGTATTATCAATTCCTACCTGAAGTGATAACGTACCTGAATTATTGTTTTTTGCCGTTACCCGATTCAATTGACTTTGTAGACTGTTGATATCTGCAAACAGATTGCCACCCAGACTATCGTTAAGATCCATACCTTTTAAATTTTGCCTGTTAATAGAGTCCGATAATGCCAGAGCAATTTTACCCAGACGATTAATGGTGGAATCCAGCACGCCATCCCTGAAACGTAACACCCCACCCAGTTTACCTCCTGCAACCTGATCGGTTATGGCAAACTGTCCACTATTACTTACCAAGACAATGTCCAGTTTTTGCGGATCTTCCAGAGACTGTGCAGTCGTTAATGAAGAAGATGAATTGCCTATGACCAATCCCTGACCATTGCCAATAAAAACATTTAACGAACCATCCTGCTGTTCAAACGAACTCACACCCACCAGTTCACTTAAACGACCAAGAAGGAGATCTCTTTTATCGAGCAGATCATTGGGAGCACCCTGCCCAGCCACAGTGGCATTGCTTATTTGCAGGTTTAATTTTGCAATATTTTTTCCTATTGTATTCACTTCAGCAGTAATGGTTTGAATTTCACTATTTACACCCGTTCCAAGACTTTGTAACTGTGATGTTAGAGAATTAAACCGATTACTAACACTTTGTAGTTGATTGAAAACCACTTCACGTTGTGGAATAGATGAAGGGTCGGTACTTAAACCCTGAAAAGCATCAAATAAATCCTGAATAGCAGGTGCAACGCCAACTGATGGATCGGACAAGAATGAATCGATTCTACTCGAGAGTTCATAATAGGAATTTAAATCATTAAAGCTGGATTTATTATTGAGTAATTCCAGATTAGCAATGCCATCAATAACTCGGTTAATATCAGCTGTATTCACACCAGCACCGAAAAATTTTCCACCAAAAAGCACTGGAGTTAAGGTTTCAAACTGAGCCCGTTGTCGACTATAACCTTCAGTATTAACATTGGTAATATTATTTGAAGTAACATCAAGGGCATTTCGAGCTGCAAATAGCCCGCCTGTGCCAAGATTTAACATATCCACACCGGCCATTATTTTTTACTCCTTTTCAAAAAAGTAACCTGCCAGAAGTAACTGTCAATAAATTCATCTGAATTATTCACCTTTAAAATTCTCCTGGATAATATCCGATTTCAAAATTCTGGATATTTTTTTCGCATAATCCGGATCAGTTGCATAACCTGACTTTTGTAAATTATGCAGATACAACTCACTATCATTACCACTATTAATTAACGACTTGTAACGATCATCTGAAGAGAGAAATTTAATGAAATCATCAATGCTTTGTTTAAAATTATCATAAACTCTAAAGGATGCTCTTTGTTGTTTTAACTCTACGCCGTCAAATTCAACCGTTGTTGTGGCTACCGTTTTCCCATGCCAGTCGCTTCTGTCTTTGATATTAAATAAATTTCTGGAATTACCCTGAGTTTTGGACTGAATAATAAATTGACCCCAACCCGTTTCCAATGCGGATTGCGCTACAATAAGTTGCGGTTTAATACCCAGGGCTTCACTGGCCCTGATTACCAGCGGTTTAATAAAATCAATGAACGCCTGGGGAGAGCTAAATTTTTCAGGTTCAGATACGAAATCCGTTCCAGGGGATTGCTGTGTTATTTTCTTGCCACTGATTAAGTCTGAATGATTTTTATCCTGTAGAGATTCTTCAGTAATTTTAAGTTCAACAGGCGTTAAAGTCTGTAGCTGCTGTGCCGGTTGTATCCTGTCAAGCTGTTTTGGTTCATGAAGTTGCTGTGATGGGGTGCCACCAAGTTGCTGTACCAGCAGATCCGAGATCCCACCTAATGATCCTTTCGATAAATTAATTGAAATTTGATCATCCCACATATTCTGATAAAAATCGGTTGTATCTGAATCAAAAATTGAATCTTGCTTAAATAAGTCATTGACCTTTCTCATAGAACTTAGTAACTGCCGTACGAAAATTGACTCGAATTGTTCAGCCGCTTCTTTCAGCGCTGTAGTTTTTGAAATGCTTTTACTGTTGAGCTGATGCAAACCCTGTATATCGAAAGCATTAATTTGAGGTAATACATCAGCCATATCGATGCCTATAT
>DRNA01000427.1 GCA_011322365.1 Aeromonadales bacterium
AATCCGGAGCTACACAGGTTTGACCGGCATTAACCAGTTTACCGATAGTAATACGCTTTGCTGCATTTTTTATATCCGCATTTCTATCAATAATGGTTGGCGATTTACCGCCCAGTTCAAGTGTGACTGGTGTCAGATTTTTCGCCGCTGCCTGCATTACCAGTTTGCCCACCTGAGTAGAACCCGTGTACAGCAGGTGATCAAAGGGTAGCGTTGTAAATTCTTTTGCTATTTCAACATCTCCATTAATCACCGTGGCGACATCTTCCGGGAAAAACTCTTTAATAGCTTCGGCAAAGCGATCGCCAAAAACCGGTGTAGATTCTGAGAGTTTCACCATAACTCGGTTGCCGGCAGCAAAAGCCGATACCATGGGACCGATGGCCAGATAAAGTGGGTAATTCCAGGGGACGATAATGCCAACCACACCCAGTGGCTGATAAAGAATACGGGCTTTGGCCGGTTGAAATAACAGGGATACTGGCCGTTTTTCAGGTTTCATCCATTTTTTAAGTTTTTTGCGGGCATGGCGGATACTGGCATAGGAAGTAAACATTTCCAGAAATTTGGTTTCATCAATGGTGCGACAACCAAAATCCTGACCAATAGCCTGGGCCAGGTTATCACCATGGGCATCTAACATCTTTTCCAGAGATGTCAGCCATTGCTTTCTGAGGTTGGTATCTGGATAAGGTTGCTTATTACAGGCCTGACGTTGGTTGTCGAACAGTGATTGCAAAGATGAAGCCATGATTTGAGTCCCAAAACCGATTTTCTCTATCTAACCATAAAACAGGTTTAAAAAACAGTCTAATTATCTGCTTGAATCTCTTTAGTCAGCGTTGGGGTTTGTAACATGATATTCGAGAATAGAAATATCATCTGTTAAGGGCGTCTGTTGAACAAAATCAGTTAGTTGTTGCTTTATTGTTTCCAGCCTGGAGTTATCTGATAAAGGAGTTTGTAATGATTTCTGAAAGTTTAAATCGCCCCACATTTCTCGAGATGCGTTTTCTGCTTCCGTAATGCCATCAGAATAAAGATAATAACAATCATCAATCTGACTTTGCAGTGAAATGACGTTAAAAATCTCTGCTTCACATGGCGCTATCCCCAGAGGTACATTCGTAGAATTAATCAGATTTGAAATCTGTCCTTTTTTATCAATTTGAAGTATGGCTGGCAGTCCTGCATTTAGAGCTCTGGCAGCACCTGTTTCAGGATTTATTTCCATCAGAGAAGCACAACAAAAATAATTTACGGGTAGTAAACGATAGAGCTTATTACAAAGTTCCGCCGCTATTTCTTCAATAGGTTTATCTTTTTTTGCCATGGCATTGAAGATTGATGATGCAGGAACTGCGCCTAATGCTGCGGGCAAACCGTGCCCGGTAAAATCGCCTAAAAACAGATAATGTTTTCCTGTTGTGGAAATTGTGGTTTGTATTAAATCACCGGAGAATGTATCGAGTGATTTTAACCAGATGCGGATCTGAGGAATTTGATCAATCAGGTTGTCGGTTAACTGAGTAAAAACGTGTTGTGCAAATTGAGATTCCTGATCAATAATTTGTTGTTTTTGTAATAGCTGCTTGTTAGCGTATTTTAGTTGAGCATTGCTGGTTTTAATCTGTTTGACTAGCTGGGTTTGCTGATGTTTCAGTCCTAGTGCAGTGGTAAGATTGTTGTTGAAACTTTTAGCGGTTGCATAAAGTACAGGAGAATAAATAATAAAAATAATATCTATGAGAAAAGAATAAGGACTTTTAAGGTAATAACGTCCGATTATAGTTACCGCCACCAAAGAAAACAAGAAAGCAAAATAAGATTTCAAGGATGCCGAATAACTGGGAATGGCGGCCATCAGGACAAAGGCGATAACAAGAAAAGGAATAAGTTGAAACACCATATTAGTACTATTGACTTCGACAAAACTTAACAATCCCCAACTGCTTCCAGCGGCAATGGCACTAATAAAATAAGCACGATCCCATTTTGATATTTTGTCTTCAGTGGGTGGTTTCTGGTTAAATCGCAGCACCAGAACAAGGCGAATGCCACTGACAATACACACCAGCGTTATCCAGATTATAAGGGTTTCATGGTGGGTATATTTCCAGATTAGAGCCGTTGTAATCAGGGCAGCCGCAACACTACCTAACGTTGCTGAGAGGCCAGTATTATAGAGAATTTCCGTACGCTCTACCTTGATTTGATGATGTTGGCTCGCCAATTCATGAGACATGAATTATTGGCCTCCAGTTTTTATTATGCTCATCTTGAGGCAGAAAAGAATCTATTTAACCAGATAAAATCTGATTAGAGCACCAATTTACCTGTAAACGACTAACAATACAAGCCGAATAAAAAAACGCTTAAATAGCGTCCCAAACCGGTTTATGAAGGAAGCTAGCTAATTGTCTGGCATTACTCTGGATTTTTTCATAATTTCCGTGGTCAATTACATTTAACCTGTCACCGGATTTAAGAACGAGGTTAAGCTCATAACTATAATAGCTTGAATTTTCTTTTTGAATGGATTCAGAGACTAATTGTATGGCATGAATGCTTTTAAGGGATGCTATATTGGGGTGATATGTATTTAACCTTAGATGTTTTGAAGGGGGTTTCCCTTTCCAGTAATAACCCCTTATCTTGTCAAAAACAATGGCTCTGGTGCCTGTATAGAGAAGATAAACACCAACAATTAGAAACAGTGCACCAACGCCCATAAATATAAAACTATCCTGGTTAATTTGTTGGTAGCTGAGGGGTAATTCGTTTACACCTTTTATAAAAACACTAGCACCGACAATGATAAAAATAATGTAAAATAAAAGTGCAAAAATGGATGGTCTGAATATTATTTTAGAAGAATTGACCAGGACCAGACGGTGGGTTTTAAAATTGGCGCCGCCGCTATTTAAAGGTTCCCAGTGAGTAATTTTAGCAACAGGATCATCAATAAAGGCACCCGCTTTTTTATGTTGAGCAAAAGGATTAAGTGTTTTTATTCTTTGTTCAAATTCTTCCAATAAGGTTTTATGGCGCTTTGGGTGGGCCTGTGCATCTATATGCGCAAGCGTCTCTTCTAATTCTTCAAGTGTATAATTGGTGTAGTCAATATCTTTCATGATTAAGTATTAAATGGTATTTCCGCCATAATGCCAATCAGGTTTTCATCAGGATCTCTTAAAAAGCCAATCCACAAATTATGCTCATCCATTTTAGCTACAAGTTGCGGTTCCCGCTCAAACACTATGCCTTTTTGTTTCAGTTGGGAACAAAAAAATTTAATGTCTGAGACCTTATAATATATACCCAAAATCATTCAAGATGCAGGATTTCAGCAAGAGGAGAAGCGTATAGATTCAAGGTATAAAAGTGAAGTGTTAGTCATTCTAACTAGAACTTTTATAACGCGGAAGATGTGCGCTTATCCTCTTGCCCTTTGGGAGCTCAAGCAGGAAGCCAGCGCTGCGTTGCAACTTTCACTAAGGGATAACCATTAGCTTCAAGTTGCGCCTTGCTCTGACATCCTGCTTGAACTCTGAAATCTGCATCTTGAATGATTTTGGGTATATAACGGAAGTATGATGATCTTTCTCATCTCCCTGTAAGCTGGTAAGCATTAATCGCACACCACCACAGTTAAAAAAAGCTAAACCGGAAGGCGCTTCAAATAATAATTCTAATTTCGAAATATCACGGTAGAATTTGGTTGCTGATTTAATATCAGTGACTGCAATCGCCACCTGGCCGATACCCTTTATTTTTATTGCGGGATCCATTCTTTTATTTTGTCTCCATGGAGTTTCTGGCGACTAGTGCTTTTTCAAGTTGTTGTAAAGAATAGCGATTTGCACCTGCAAAAAAGGCGCGCATTTTTTGCGATTGTTCCGAATCTGTGTAGCCAAGCCCTACTACAGTAATTTTAGTTTTAGATTCAGAAACAGGTTCAAAATAAAAAACGGACCAGCTTTGTTGAGCCGCTTCAACAAAGGGAAAATCTTTGGGGAAAGTGGTTGCTTTGAGAGAGAGCATACGTTGGTGGTCATAGCTTAAGATGGTATTTTCAATGGTTGTTTCATCTCCAAGCCTTCCTTTCGCATTATAATTTGCTCGCCACTTACCTCCCACTTTAAAATCAATGTCAACCAGTGGTGCAACCCAAAGTTTGAGCCCTTCCGTGGTAGTAAAAGCATGCCAGACATCCTCTAAATTAGCTTTTAGTTCCATTTCAAAAACTTCCCGGCCAGTATCCACTCCCTCAAGGGCTTTTGCCTGCAGTGAAATGAACAGCCAGAGAAAAATCATTAATCTGAGATGTTTCGGCATGTTGGATTCCGGATACTTTAGAAGCGAGTGCAGGGGAGTTTAACATAATCTATAAATTGCCGTTTAATGATGCTAAATTCCGGGTAAAGTATAAAATCACCCGAAACCGATAATATTACCAGCTAAAGATGAGTAAATTGAAGCCTTTAACACCAGTTATGCTGGTAATATGGAACTATTTTTTATGGGTGTGATAATCAGGTTAATTGGTATAAAAAACCCTTTTTTACGGCTTTTTAGCTTTAGAAGATGAATTCACAGCTATCTCTGAAAGAGGGTAAATTGAAACAAATTATCACTTTTTTGAGGTTTTCAATATAAAAAGTGATAATTTGTTTCAATTTATTTATATTAGATAATGCTAATAATAAGAATAACTTACGCTGGTATTGATAATTTTAGACGATTTAAAACCCAGAAAAGGTGTGGATTACGGTTGCCATATTCAGCTGTCTAAGACACAATACGATTCCTGAAAAACCTTGACAGGAGTGTTGTATGACCTCACGATTTGAGCTCGCCAATGCGATCCGCGCATTAAGTATGGATGCTGTTCAGAAAGCTAAATCTGGCCACCCGGGTGCACCCATGGGCATGGCTGATATAGCTGAAGTACTGTGGAATGATTACCTGAAGCACAGTCCGAATAACCCGAAATGGGTCAATCGGGATCGTTTTGTTCTCAGCAACGGTCACGGTTCCATGCTCATTTATTCCCTGTTACATTTAAGCGGTTATGCACTCACCATTGATGATTTAAAATCTTTCCGTCAACTGCATTCAAAAACACCGGGCCATCCGGAATACGGTTATACACCGGGGGTTGAAACTACAACCGGTCCCCTTGGACAGGGCCTGGCAAATGCTGTGGGTTTTGCCATTGCTGAAAAAACCCTGGCAGCCCAGTTTAATCAACCAAAGCATGAAATCATTGATCATTACACTTATGTTTTTCTCGGTGATGGTTGTTTGATGGAAGGTATTTCTCATGAAGTCTGCTCTCTGGCAGGCACCCAGAAATTAGGAAAATTAATTGCTTTTTATGATGATAATGGCATATCTATTGATGGCGAGGTTAACGGCTGGTTTACCGATAATACTCCGGAAAGATTTGAGGCTTATGGCTGGCATGTGTTAGCGGATGTTGATGGTCACAATGCTGACGCTATCAAGGCAGCAATTGAATCAGCGCGTGCTGAAACAGAGAAACCAACGCTGATTTGTTGTAAAACCATCATCGGTTTTGGTTCGCCCCATAAAGAAGGCACTGAAGCCTGCCATGGCGCACCTCTGGGTGAAGATGAAATACAGGCGACCCGTAAAAACCTGGGTTGGAAATATGGCCCCTTTGAAATACCGGAAACTATCTATCAGGGTTGGGATGCTCGGGAAAAGGGACAAAAACTGGAAGATGACTGGAATAGTGCCTATCTGGCTTACCATGAAGATTATCCTGAATTAGCTGATGAGCTCAATCGTCGTTTGCGTGGCGATTTACCAAAAGATTTCAACCAGAAAATAGCCGCTCTGATTACTGAGTTTGCTGAGGAAGGCGTCACAGTGGCCAGCCGAAAAGCTTCACAAATGGTATTGGAGCACCTCACCGGCTGGTTGCCTGAAATGTTGGGTGGCTCTGCTGATCTGGCGGGTTCAAATTTAACCATTACCAGTCACAGTAAAGGCATTACTGCGGATGATGCCTCAGGCAATTATCTTTATTATGGCGTCCGCGAATTTGGCATGACGGCTATTATTAATGGATTAACCCTGCATGGCGGTTTTATTCCCTACGGTGGCACTTTCCTCATGTTTATGGAATATGCCAGAAATGCCATGCGCATGGCGGCACTGATGAAGCAGCCGAATATTGAAGTGTATACCCATGATTCTATCGGCCTGGGCGAGGATGGCCCCACCCACCAACCGGTTGAACAGATGGCGAGCCTGAGGGTGACACCGAACATGCGTACCTGGCGTCCCGCCGATACGGTGGAAACGGCTGTATCCTGGCAACAGGCTATTTTACGTAAAGATGGCCCCAGCGCATTAATTTTATCGCGACAAAATCTTCCCCATCAGGCTCGAGCAGCTGAACAGATAGCTTTAATTGAAAAAGGGGCCTATGTATTGGCACAAAGTGGTGAAGCGCCAGAACTGATATTAATTTCAACGGGATCCGAAGTCGATCTGACGCGGAAGGTATTTGATAAGCTCTCCGCAGAAGGCAAATCGGTCAGGCTGGTTTCTATGCCCTGTATGGAACAATTTGCAGCTCAGGATGATGCCTATAAAGAAAAAGTACTGCCAAAAGCGGTAAGAAAAAGACTTGCTGTGGAAGCTGCCCAGCCGGATATCTGGTATCACTATGTTGGTCTGGATGGTGATGTGGTGGGGATAAGTCGGTTTGGTGAATCGGCTCCGGCAGATCAATTGTTTAAGGAATTTGGTTTTACCGTTGATGATGTATATGCCAGAGCGGTGGCATTACTGGATTCATAATCAAAAAATTTTACTAAAATTACGACTAACTGGAGAAATTGGAAATGACAGTACGTGTGGCAATTAACGGCTATGGTCGTATCGGACGGATGGTTCTACGTGCCATTTATGAATATGATATGGGTGATCAGATTAAGGTAGTGGCAATTAACTCTTCGCATCCGGTCAGTACCAATGTTCATCTGACCAAATTTGATACCACTCATGGTCGTTTCGTTGCAGCTGAAGTTACCGGGGATGGTGAGTTTATGTATGTGGGTGGTGATGCCA
>DRNA01000428.1 GCA_011322365.1 Aeromonadales bacterium
AATACCAGCGTGTTTTTTCACCTTGAATCCTATCCCTTTTCTGTAAAACAAGTTCCGCAAGAGCTGACGTTACATATGGCAGAACGGTGGCCAGGGTGGATAATAAAATTAAGGTTTTAAAAGCGGTCATCAATCCATTTGAATAATTCATCACCACCAGAAGAGAAGCGATAAATCCTGAAATAACAATCGCCCTTGCCGGCGCACCGCCCGCATTTAATCTGGAAAACACTTTTGGAAATAAATTATCCTGAGCCAATGCCTGAGGCATGACACCCACCACAAAAATATTGGCATTGATATTACTGATAATAGATACCAATGCACCTAATGTTATCAGACCCGCTCCCCAGGGCCCTAGTACCACCGAAGCGGCATCAGCCAGAGGAGAAGTAGAAAGTGCCAGTTGCTCAGATGGAACCAACACCATAACACCGTAGGAAACAGCGATATAAACCCCGGTCACCGTCAATGTGCCGATTATTAATGCACGGGGAATATTTTTTTCAGGTTCAATCATATCATCAGAAGGGATGGTGACACATTCCACCCCGATATAAGCCCACATAATAATCATCACCATTTCGGCGATACTTGAAAATGTTGGAGAGTGAAGAGCAGGTTCAGGTTTAACATTGACCGGATCGCCAAAATACAGGCCAATGACGGCAACAAGAAATAACGGTAACAGTTTTAACAAAGAGGTCAATAGTTGAAAAGTACTGGCTGTTTTTACTCCAGCTACATTAATTCCTGTGGTTAACCAGATAAGAAATAGTGCTGTCAGCGCGCCCCATAGAGGGTTAGTTGCTATGGACGGAATAAAAAAACCAAGGTAACCCGTAATGGCAACTGCACCCGCAGCTATCGCTGCTAATAAACTAATCCAATACCCCCAGCCAATTAAATAACCGGGTAAATCACCAAAAGCTGCTCTTGTATAAGCATAGGGGCCACCCACTAAAGCCTTACGCCGAGCCAATAAACTGAACATTAATGCGATAAAAATAGTACCTATACCCGCGACAATCCAGCCCACTAAACTAAATTCTCCAAAAGGAGCCAGCACAGCAGGAAGCATAAAAATACCACTACCAATCATCATCCCAACAACAATGCCCCAACACCGCCAGAACCCCATGACTTTTTTCATTTTTATTTGTTCCTTTTGTTGAGGTTGTTTTATCAATCTTTTTGTTCTTCACTTTTGGTAGCAAGATACTTTTTTTCATTTATCTTCCAGACCCATAAACCCCAAAAAAAGCCCCCCATAGGAAAGAGTAACAGTGCAATTAAAAATCTTTGAAGATTATTACCCACAGGATATAAGACAGGCATAAGGCCAGACCAGAGAATGGCAGTTAGTAAACCCCAGGCTAAAACGCCCCGAAACCAGATGAAATGTTTTGCACCATTTTTTCGCAGTTTTGACCAATTTTGGTATTGCCCTTGATTCATTTTATTCTTCTTGATTTATAATGCTTTGATGTTTGAGACTTCCAGCATGACTTTAGTTCTATGATGCCCGGTAATAGCTGGTGTCGTAGTGCCTGTGAATTCATATTTTTCACCTGCTTTTAAATGAACCTCTCCCATCATTTTAAATAAAAGCAACTGAAGTTTTTTAATATACACCTCACTATCCATAAACTGTTCATCAGGATCAAAACACATCGATTTTGCTAATGTTACAAACCAATATTTTTCTGCCCGATCACCCGACTTTACACTTTCATAATTAGGAGGACCTGGGTATGTTTCAATTGAGACTGTGCCACGAATGACTATTTCAGCACCATTACCAGATGGGCAGGAAAATACTGCTCTACTTAAAAAAAACAATGTTAAGAATAATAATCTCATCATTATACAGGCGTTACAGCGATCCTGTTAAATCTCATGGCAATATTGATTATTTCAATTTCACTAAACTAACCTGCTTATATTTTTATATCAAGCAGTTATATACCCATAATGCAAAATATCGGTAAATATATTGCCTTTGTTTTAATATGTTTTTTGCAGGTTTGGGTAATAGCTTCTTAAGACCCTCGACAACTGCTCCAGTTTTTTCTACTTACATACATCTCAAAGGTAGGTGCTTAAGGATAAAATAGAATTTCACATCGACCATAGTGGTGGAATTTTATGCTAAGCCTCAAAAGCCTTCAACTTCGCTATGCTTCGTTCAGGATGATAAAATTGTTTTCGTTCTAACTTCAAAGGTGTTTGTCATTCTGAGCGAAGTCGAAGAATCTTTTGCTGTGCCTTAAGATCCTTCAACTTCGCTACACTACTTTCAGGATGACCACGAGCGAGGTTCGAGTTTCAGGCTGTGAGAATGGCTGTTTTCGCTTTTGGTTTTGTTGAGTAATTTTGGCGTTCTGAATCAATTTTTGGTTGTATGTTCTTAAGATCCTTCGATAAACTCAGGATGACGATGACATTTTAAGGCTACCTACGTACAGGCTGATTAAGACTATGCTCTGTTCAGGACATTAATTGAGTCTATTGCCTTCTACAAAAAAATGATGTTAATACTGTTCAGAAAGAGAAAGTTGAAATAAAGAATATTGAAAATACCTTCCGTTTTGAAACCATATTTATCCCTTAAAAAAACTGCAACACCCCATCATCAATTTCAACACCCTTCAATTGCGCCTTATCTTTATTATAATTTTGATCCAGGCGCCAGGGTTGTTCTGCGCCCTGTTTGGGGATCTGCTCCTGGGCTCGTTGAATATAGCCGGAAGTTAAATTTAAGAATAACTCTCGCTTTACCTGACTAATATCTTTGGGCACACAAACTAACATGTTATTTTCATCCATGAAATTTATTACCCGTGCGATATACTGACTTACCAGTTCGACTTTTAAGGTCCATGACGCATTAGTATAACCGAAAACAAATCCCAGATTAGGGATGTCTTCCAGTAAAAC
>DRNA01000429.1 GCA_011322365.1 Aeromonadales bacterium
GACTGACGCCTTCTGGAATTAGGATTTGAAGATTCGCCAACAATATCAACCTTACCACTGGTACCACTGAAATATTTATACTCATCAGTACCACCTTTCGGGTTATTCAAAATACCGGGCTTGGCGACTATACCGGAACGGGATTTAACACCCGATACAATCGTATCTTCACTACTGTAATTTACAAAATCGTCACCATCAATTATGCCATCGCCGTTTACATCAAATGGAGATGCAGGTAAGCGACTACCACTATCCGCATTTAATTCCATAATCCAGCCATCACCACCACTGGAGCAAGGGTCTTCATCAGGAATCAGGGTGACAAAAATAACCCGGCCATTTCGAACCACCGGTTCAACAACAACTCGCTCTCCGTAGAAGTTCGAATAACGCAGATCCATGTACCAGCCTTTATCACTTGTCCAGTCAATTTTATATGCAGGCTGCTCCGAACTGCTGGTTACCCGGAATTCACGATCAATACCATCTGCACCTGAAACAACGGTTTGATTCAGAATTTCCTGCTGTAGTAACTGACTTCGGGAATACTGTGAAGCCGTATTATCATCCCAGACACCATAGAATGAATAAATCGGCCCACCACCGGTTGGAATTGCACTATCGCCCACTTCCATATACTTACCTGTACCAAACAGAACAATTGTCTGACTCTTCTTCAAAGGGTGGCGCTTAACGGCAACACCAGCGGTAATTGGCTGCACATCCCCATTGCTATCTTTTGCTATAAAGAATGGTTTTGGATTCACGCCATCTTTATAAGCAAAATCCCACGAGGCTGTTGATGTTGCAGACACATCCACTTTCCAGACATTACCAAACAGATCGCCGGCATACAGATAGTCCGCATTAAAGTCGCCATCCAGGTCAACAGCTGATACCCGCGCCATACCATTAGGTCGATTACTGCCCGGATTCAGAGGGTCATCTGCGGTGCCAACACCCGTATCAAACTTTTTGATCAACGCACCTGTAAATGCATCGACAACATAGATAACCGCATTACCGGTGCTACTCACATTACCATCTGGCTCAGTATTGTTGTAACCATTACCAAAAATAACCACCCATTTGTCATTATTCATGCGGGCAAAGGTGACATCACCAATGGTGTATCCCAGATCCGCATCATCCGCATCAGAAAACTCCCATTTAACATCCGCTGTAGAGAAACCATCAGGGTCGGTTATATCCAGACCAAATACAGTCTGCCCTCCGGCACCCACTGAACTGGCCAGCATGGTCTTCCAGGATGAGCCATCAAAAGCATCGAATATTTTTGGACTGCCATCAACAAAATACGTATGACCATTATTGTAATTTTTTGAGCTTAGCTGATTCAGTTTATTGACCAGTGGGCCTGGTATATATGCAAACTCCTCAGAACCATCAGCACCATTAAAGGCGTGCAACATACCATCATTAGCACCCACATAAACCATAGGCGTACGATTTTCATTTGCTAAACGATAAGCATTATAGGAATTACCTACCCCTTCGAGCAGATCGGGGTAGAAAGAATCAGGCGCACCGGAAAATGCAGGTGATGAATGAATAATATCACCCAGCTTACCGGTACCTAAGGCTGTAAGCTTGCGTACCCGGAACTCACTAGATGCCGTTCCTTCGTTACTATTATCACCTAACACATAATTCAGTCTCTGCTGACCAATTGTGGTGGATTCAACAGCTGCTGTATCCGGGTTTGTTCTTAATGCCGTTTGCTGCGAGGCAGCTAAATCCGATAGCGTTTTAAATTCAACGGCAGTGCCAGTATCTATGTTACGAGTAAAGACTTTACGCACGTTATAATTCATGCTCTCAAGTTCTTCTGCTGCATTCCACTCCTGGGGACATAGCTCACCCAGAGCTTCACTAGTACAGGTAGTAGTTGCAGGTGCAACCGGAGTCTGGCCTGACTGAATTGGAATGGATACCAACGCACCTGACCAGTCATTGCTATCAAACTTGGCCTGATAAACTCGACTATTTGCATTCAATGTACCTGAATTCAAAGCTACCGCTGATGCTGAACCAATTCGGCCAGCTATATTGCTGATTGCAGCAATGAGTTTCTCAGCCACAGCTGCTGCTGAGGAAGCGGATGCATAGGTACCATTTGAATTAAATGCAGCATGCCAGATGTCATC
>DRNA01000430.1 GCA_011322365.1 Aeromonadales bacterium
ACATGACTGAGATAATAAATGGCTTCAAGCAAACTGGTTTTACCGGAAGCATTGTCCCCTGAAATTAAATTAACCCCTTGAACCGGGGTTAATTGTGTATCTTCCAGATTTCGAAAGTTTTTTATTTGAAGCTGCGTTAATCGCATCGTTAATGAAACATTAACTATAAACGCATGGGCATGATCACATATTTACAATCTGCTTGATCGGGATAAGTCAGTAAAAAACTGCTGTTTGAATCACGTAATGAGGCCTGCACCATCTCAGAATTTGTTACGTTCAGGACATCCAGCATGTAATTTACATTAAAACCGATTTCGATCTCATCGCCATCATATACAACTTCCTGTTCGACATCAGCCTCTTCCTGATCGGGATTTTGTGCCTGAAGCTTGATCAGATTTTTCTCAAGCATCAAACGAATACCCCGGTATTTTTCATTGGATAAAATAGAAGCACGAATCAAGGCCTGGCGTAATTGATCACGATCGGCTGTAATCACATTTTCACCGTCAGTTGGCATAACACGGTTATAGTCAGGGAAACGGCCATCGATTAATTTAGAAGTCAGACGTAATTCGTTAAATTCGACCTGTAGATGATTACTGCCAAGAATAATTTTTACCGTATCGTCAGAATCATTTAACAGGCGTACCAGTTCCAAAACACCTTTACGTGGCAAAATCACCTGTTTTATATCTGCGATATCTGCATTGGTCTCCTTTTCACAATAAGCCAGACGATGACCATCTGTAGCAACTGCGCGCAAAGTATTTGCACTAATTTCTAACATAAGGCCATTTAGGTAATAACGTACGTCCTGCTGCGCCATAGCAAAAGCTGTTTTATCGATAATATCGCGTAAAGTTTTTTGAGCGATTTCAAATTCATAAACGCTATTGATAGCATCCAGTGCTGGAAAATCACTTGCTGCTAACGTTGCTAAAGTAAAACGACTTCGTCCGGATTGCACCAGCGCTTTATTATCTTTAACAGAAAAATTGATAATGGCTTCATTTGGAAGCGATTTACAGATATCCAGTAATTTACGTGCAGGCACCGTTATTTCACCAGGTTCATCAATAACCATAGAAACCTGACTGACTAATTCAATTTCCAGGTCAGTTGCTGTCAATGTTAATAAATTATCATTGGCACGCAAAAGAACATTGGATAGTGCAGGCATGGTTTGTCTTTTTTCCACTGCACCGATGATTTGTTGAAGAGGATTTAGCAGAGTTTCCTTTTCTATCTGGAGTTTCATCGTCTTACCTATATATTAATATTATTTTTTTTATATCTAAATTGTTATTATTATTAGTATCACACGTTTCTGTGGATAACTTTATTTTTTCTTTATTAATCAATTAGTTATTGTATTATATCTAACGATGTAAAGACTTTGTTAACGGCGTTTTAACTGTTCACCGATTGTGGATAACTTTAATGTCGATTTTTGCTTACAGCTTGTTAATCGAAACTTAACACTTTATGCACAGCTTGTTATCAGCATTAATTACTTAATATCCTGATCATGTTTTTATAATCTTCGTTAATTTTATTGTCTGATTCTCTTAGTTCTGCAATTTTTCTGCAACCATGTAATACCGTTGTATGGTCTCGACCACCAAATGCGGCACCAATTTCAGGCAGACTATGGTTGGTTAATTCTTTGGATAAAGCCATGGCCAGCTGTCGTGGCCGGGTAATTGAGCGGCTACGACGGTTAGAATGTAAATCAGATGTTCGTATTTTGTAATATTCTGCAACCGTTTTTTGAATATTATCGATAGTGATCGTGCGTTCCTGTAAAGCTATCAGGTCACGTAAGGCTTCTTTGGCAAATTCCAGGGTAATCGGTGAGGCGGTAAAGTTTGCCGTTGCCATCACGCGCCTGAAAGCGCCTTCTAGTTCGCGAATATTAGAGCGGATGCGCTTGGCGATAAAAAAAGCGACTTCACTGGGTAGGTCAATATTCGCTTCTTCAGCTTTTTTCTGCAGGATGGCAACACGTGTTTCCAGCTCAGGTGGTTCGATACAAACTGGCAGGCCCCAGCCAAAACGGGAACGCAAGCGTTCTTCCAGGCCTTCTACTTCTTTTGGATAACGGTCACAGGTCAGAATAATCTGGCTACCCTCTTCCAGTAAGGCATTAAAAGTATGAAAAAATTCTTCCTGGGAACGTTCTTTACCAGCAAAAAATTGAATATCATCAACCAGGATAGCGTCGAGCGAACGATAATGCTGTTTAAAAGCATCAATCGCATTATGTTGTAGCGCTTTTACCATGTGACTCACAAAACGTTCGGAATGTATGTAGGTAATACGTGCATCCGGTTTGTTCTGTAACATCATATTACCGATAGCGTGCATCAGGTGGGTTTTACCTAAACCAACACCGCCGTAGAAAAACAAGGGGTTATAAGCACTTCCCGGGTTTTCCGCTACCTGCATGGAAGCGGCTTTTGCTAACTGGTTGGATTTACCTTCAACAAAGTTATCAAAGGTAAAAGAAGGGTTTAAATTATGTTCGACAAAAGAATGATTTGCCTGCGGTTTGTTATTAGTAATGAAAACCGCGGTTTTTGGTGCTTCGGCTTCAACAGGCGGCGAATTTTTAATCGCGACCTTATTTTGACTACCAATCTCAATATTTAGCTGAATAGACTGGTCGGCATCTAGATCGAACAGGATGGACTGGATTTTTTCGTGAAAATTTTGTTTGACCCAGTCCTGAACAAAGCGATTTGGCGCCAGTAATTTGATCTGGTCGTTCTCTTCGATAACTTGTAACGGTCGAATCCAGGTATTGAGCTGTTGATCCGAGAGTTCCTGTTCTAATCGTTGTAAGCAATTGGACCACATTGTTTTGCTCACTCAGATTGACCTCTCGTCGTGCTGGAGAATCGATCCACTAACATGGAATGACTCAGAATTATCGGGGGGGTTGATTGTATACCGGTTAATAAGACTTATCCACAAGTGAACGATAATATACGCCTTATAATTTAAGCCTGTGAGCGTAAATGCATAAAAAATAACCAATAAA
>DRNA01000431.1 GCA_011322365.1 Aeromonadales bacterium
ATGACAAGGGGTTTAGTGTCGAGTTTTGAGTTTAGAAAAAAACACCTTGTCATCCTGAGCGAAGTCGAAGGATCTTACTGCTTGGCATAAGATTCCTCCACTGCGGTCGGAATGACAAGGGATTTAGAGCTCGATATGACAAGGGGTTTAGAGCTCGATATGACAAGGGGTTTAGTGTCGAGTTTTGAGTTTAGAAAAAAACACCTTGTCATCCTGAGCGAAGTCGAAGGATCTTACTGCTTGGCATAGGATTCCTCCTCTGCGGTCGGAATGACAAAGGTTTGGGGTCGGAATGACAAAGGTTTGGGGTCGGAATGACAAAGGTTTGGGTGCCGGAATCAAAGGCTTGGGGTCGGTCTGACAGGAGTTTGGGGCTTGGAATGACATGTTAGAGTTGTCGGCAAAAAGGCTGTTGGTCAGAATGAAAATGCTTTTTTACTTAAGCATTTTTAATTTTTGGTTTTGGCGTTGTCTCGGAGAGAATTTTCTCAAATTCAATCGCCGGCATGGGTTTTCCAAAAAAGTATCCCTGAAAATACTGACAGCCTTTGTTGCTTAAAAATGTACGCTGCTCTTCCTGTTCGATGCCTTCCGCCAATACCTGTAAATCAAGTGCTTCACCAATTTCAATAATGGCTGAAACTATCGCTTGATCAACACTGTTATCCAATAAATCCCTTACGAAGGTGTAATCAATTTTTAAAATATCCAGAGGAATATTTCTTAAATAATTTAAAGATGAATAGCCAGTCCCGAAATCGTCAATGGCAATCTTAAAACCTTTTTCTCTTAAGGTATTTAATATTTTTCTGGAGCGATCAAGATCTTCCATAACGGCTGTTTCAGTTATTTCAAGGCATACACATTCAGGTGACAACTGAGCCCGTTTTACCACATTCTCAATATGCTGCGCTAAATCTATTTGTAACAGCTGTCGTGCAGCCAGATTAATGGATACATTCATATTCAACCCATAGGTTGTTTGCCATTTTTTCATCTGAATACAGGCTTTATATAACACTTCATTGCCCAGGCTAACAATTAAATCACTTTCTTCAGCCATGGGTATAAAGTTGATAGGAGCAATAAGTCCTTTTTCAGGATGATTCCATCGGACCAGTGCTTCAACACCATAGAAGGTATTATCTTTATCACAAATTTGTGGTTGATAATAAACCTCCAGCTGCCCACTGCCAATGGCACTTCTTAAATCATTTTCCAGAGTTAATCTTTCCAGAGCCGTTTCATTCATTTTAGGAGCATAAAACTGAACACGGTTTCGACCAGCTGACTTGGCATGGTACATTGCCGTATCTGCGTTTCTTAATAAGGTGGCACTATCTTCACCATCACCAGGGAAAACTGAAACACCCACACTAAATGAAGCCTGAATATCAACGCCTTCAAGATTAAATGGACTCGACATTGCTTTACGTATTTTTTCGGTAACACCCGCAATAGCATTAATGCTGGAAAAGTGTTCCATTAAAATAACAAACTCATCACCACCAATACGAGATACCGTATCATCATCCCGCAGACAGGACTGTAAACGTTCAGAAACAGCCACTAACAACCCATCACCAACACTGTGTCCAAAAGAATCATTCACATGTTTAAAACGATCTAAATCCAGAAATAAAATCGCAATGGGACGATTTTGTCTTTTGGCATTATTCAAACCGTGATCCAGTCTGTCTCTTAGTAAGGCACGGTTTGGTAATCTGGTTAAGGTGTCATAATTGGCAAGGTAACGTAATTCTTCTTCGGTTTCTTTTCTCTCACGAATATCACTAATAATGAGAACATAGAATGTTTCCTGTTCTCTTTCATACTGGATATCACTCACATTTAACCATAGCGGAATATCGTCCCCATCAGCGTTAGTTTGCCACACCTCCCCCTGCCAGAGACCTTTTTCTGCAACCTGTTGCCATATTTCATCATAAAAAGTAAGCGGCATTTTTTCAAATGTTGTTGGCCTGATGGATTTGCCGATTAAATTGTTTTCTGCATAACCTGTAATATTTGTAACCGCATTATTAACCTGTACAATATTCAAATCGCTATCAACAATCAATACACCCTCAGCGGTATCTTCAAATGCTTTAGCTAACAGGTTAAGTTTTTTCTCAAGTAATTTTGCTTCGGTTATATTTCTGTAGGTGCCTGTAATATGAGTTGCCATACTGGATTCATCTCTCTCGATAGCGCGTCCCTGTTCTTCGATCCAGATCTCTTCCTCACCTTCTACTTTCATTCTGTACTGACAATAGTAATTTTTAGTATGACCAAATAAATGACCATTCCAGGCATTAATTACACTAAGACGATCACGATCTTCTATCAAAGCCCAATAATCAACCAGTGTATCCGGCGTTAGAATATGTAGTAATTCATTTGTTTTACTGCGCTGCATTTGATCATTATTAATACGCCAATCCCAGACACCCTGTTGAGAAGCATCAAGAGATAAACGTAGTTGCTGTTCATTCTCTTTTATCACTTCCAGCATTCGATATTTTTCTTTGTTTCGTAAATATCGATAATACAAAAAGCCTACGATTAAACTCAACGCTGCCAGGGCATATATCAATAATGCAAAACTTGAGCGCCATGACGGTGGATAAGTATAAAATGAAATACTGTTGACAGGTCCCCATTCCCCCCCGAGGTATTTACCCCTGACCTGAATAGTATGCTCGCCCCAGGAAAATCCATCAAACGAAATCTCAGATTTATTTTTCAAATCAATCCATGGCTTACTTTTTCCCAGCCGATATTGATAACGTGCCTGTTCCGGATGAAAATAATCCTGAATAGAAAAAGTCAAAACCAGTCCACTATTATTCTCCGGCATCTCGAAGTGATCTCCCATGGAATAGAGTTTATTATCCGTTAAGGCATAAGCACCTGAAAATTTGACTGATGGTTTTGTTTTATTAAATTCAAATTTTTCAGGATCAACAATTACTACACCTTTGATAGTACCAAAGGCAAAACGACCATCATTAAGCGTCGTAAAGGCACCTTCATTAAACTCAGAGTCACCCGTTCCATCGCGACCTTTCAAATTTATAATTTGGCCATTTTTAGGATTAAAAACGATCAATCCAGTTTGACTTGATATCCACAGACGTTCTTTTTCATCCATTAACAACCCCGCAACGTTATTTGTAGGGAAATCTGAGGTGGTATTATAATGCTGAGGTGATTCTGGTTTGGATAAATCAAGGCGTATTAGCCCATTACCCGAATAACCAACCCATAGAATATTATCTTTAACAATTAATCCATTTATAAGATAAGAACCACTTACTGTAAAATCACCTTCAGCTGTTAAAAAACAATTAAAATCATAGTGTTGTTCATTATAAGAACAAATACCTCTCGAAGTACCTATCCAGATAGTTCCATTTTCATCTTCAGTTAGTGCTGAAGCCTGGTTATCAGCCAAACTTCTATTATCATTGTCTATATGTGTAAAATTTCTAATTGTCTTGTCTTGTAAATTTACTAACGATACTCCTGTTTTGTGTACAACCCATAATCTTTTCCTGGAATCATTGAAAACATTATAAATTGGTTTGTCATTAAATTGTTTCAAGAAAGGTATTTCATTCCTAATGTCGATAATTTCTTTTGATATTATATTTATAGACTTCAATCCGATACCTGTTGCCAACCAAACCTTATCGTCAATTGGTTCTGATATTGCACTTACTTCAACATAACTTCCTGATTTAGTTTTTCCAAAAATATAATGATCAAATTTATTGTTCTTATCATCCCAGATACTTAGTCCTGTATCAGTTCCAACATAAAACCTTCTATTTTCATCTTGTCTCACTGACCAAACAATATGATCCAAAAGCCCATCAGAATTATTTTTTTCAAAATCGATTCTGGATATAAAGTTATTCTTTCTCTTCCATACTCCAACACCGTTATCTCTAGTGGCCACCCATAAATTTTCGTTCTTATCATTCATTAAGTTATTGATGTAATTTGAAGGCAAGCTGTATTGATTGCTGTTCTCATATAAAATATGTTGTTTTATCTCTCCATTCGCATAGAAAACATACAAACCATTATCAATAGTTGTCACAGCCAATAAATCATCTTTTAACGGCAAAACATTTAAAAATCTATTCGAATCTAATCCATTTACTTTTTCTTTTGATAAGATTTTTATAACTTTCCCTTTTGAATTTAATTGTAACAATCCATTAGATGTTGTTGCCCACAATAAATCTTCATCAATTTTAACTAAATCCTTAATGTTTGCCGTTTCAGGATTTATACCATTAATATCTTTAGTGAATTTTTCAAAACCATGGCTTTCATCATTAAATTTATATAAACCCTTTTGAAAATCTGAAACAAATAGTTGCTTATTTATTATAAAAATTCTAATTGGCCTGCTAATTGGTAATTTTTTTGTATTTATTTTATAAAAAGAGACTAATTTACCCTGCAAGTTAAATTTGAGTAAGCCAATATTACTACTGACCCAAAGATGACCATCAAAATCTTCTTTGATATCATGAATAGCAGTAATTGAAAGACCATCAAATTTAGATTTTTTATCAATTATATGAATAAAGTAATTTTTATCATATTCATAGAAGTCTAGAATTTTATTGGTTGAAATCCAGATTTTGTTTTCCTTATCTACTTCTAGATGGGTTATTACATTTCCATTTATGGAATTTCCATCATCAACAGATGTTTGATAAGTGTGCATTCTATGTCCATCATATCGACTTAATCCATTGTCAGAACCAATCCAAACAAATCCTAAATGATCTTGAACCATTGCATTAATGGTATCGTTGGACAAACCTTCTCGACGGCCAATCTGGTGAAAATTAGGTTTATAAATATCAGGCAAAACAGAACCCGCCCAACTACTATTTTGGAAATGGGTACTTATAAATATTGATATAGCCAAAACTATAAAATATTTTAATAATTTCAATTGATTAATAACTTATGTAAAATCTCATACACGGACTATAAGATATAGTAGATATTTTACAGAAAAGCGAATGAAAGCCTTGTTTTATTTATGTTTCTTAACTTTAGATACCATTCAGAAAAAAGCCTCTGAACGAGGCTTTAGAGTTAAATCGACGTATAATTAATGTTAACACTATACCAATGTCGGAGGATTATGCTTTTTTGATAGTGTTTCTTTAGTTCTGTTGATGTTGTTTCGGTTCTTCTTCAGACTGATGTTGTTTCGGTTCTTCTTCAGACTGATGTTGTTTCGGTTCTTCTTCAGACTGATGTTGTTTCGGTTCTTCTTCAGACTGATGTTGTTTCGGTTCTTCTTCAGGCTGATGTTGTTTCGGTTCTTCTTCAGACTGATGTTGTTTCGGTTCTTCTTCAGACTGATGTTGTTTCGGTTCTTCTTCAGGCTGATGTTGTTTCGGTTCTTCTTCAGATTGATGTTTTTAACATCACCCAAAAAACCAATTTTATTTTCAATTTTCGCAAATACTGAAACTGAACTACCCAACACCATTACTGCGGCAATCGTTTTTATAATTTTAACTTTCACATCTTTACTCCCAAAGTCAAAGAGCCGCTAAAACGGCACACTGTCAATGTTAGTAGCAATCTATATGCCAACTTTGGAGTTGAATTTTTGTCACTTTGGGTGTTATTTAGAAAATGTTTGGCTATGTCACTGATTAATGAGAATTATTTATATTCATCATTTGTTCAATTTTTGTTCAATTTTAACGGTTTTATACTCTTATTTTAACGTTTGGAAGGTTTAACAGGTTAATTCGGCAGGATGTTGCCGGCAAAGCGCCAAAAAATTGCCGCTTTGCCGGCAATCAGAGAAAATAGCGGCTAACTTAATGAATTCTAATAAATAGTTCATTAAATTGCTTATGTACAGTTTTTGTGGCAATTAATCCTAGGATCCCTCCACTTCGGCACCCAAAGCACTCTCTTCGGTCATGGGGCAAGCTTTCGGGATGACAGGACTGTTGAGGTCGGAATGGAAAACACCTTTGTCCTCCTGAACGAAGCGCACCCTTTCGGCAGCCCGTCATCCTGAACGAAGCGTAGAGAAGTTGAAGGATCTTGTGGCACGGCATAAGATTCCTCCACTGCGGTCGGAATGACAGACATTGTTGAGGTCGGGATGACAGAGACTGTTGAGGTCGGAATGGCAAACACCTTTGTCCTCCTGAACGAAGCGCACCCTTTCATCAGCCTGTCATACTGAACGCAGCGTAGAGAAGTTGAAAGATCTTGAGGCACGGCATAAGATTCCTCCACTGCGGTCGGAATGACGATAAAAGACGCTTATATGACAATAAAAAAAGATGGCTCGTTTATATGGCAATAAAAAGGATGACTCCTTTATATGCCATTTGTTTGAGGCCTGACTTCCGTCGGGACAAATTGTTTGAGTCCCACACTTCAGTCGGGATGACAATTTGTCTGGGGCCTCAGTTAATATGATTTTATGTCAGCTTAAAAACCGTATGCGTAACTGGCTTTGAGGAAAATAGTGCGATCATTTTGTTTAAAGTTTCTGAATCTATCATTGCTTAACGCACCGGATGAATAGCCCGCAAATAATAGCGTATAGGGGTCAATTTGATAGCGATAAGTCAATTGTGTGCTGAGATCACGGAATCGGGCATCTACCGGGAAAGTATATAAAGCTACATTCTGCTTATAATCCTGTAACCGTGTCACCACCCGCAGGCTGTGATCAGCATTAAAAAACCAGGTTCCCCTCAAATCATAGGTAATAGCATCAAATAACTGTTCCCCTTTGATATCAATAATCTCATTTTCAATCGCCATACTGAGCGTCAGGTGCATACCAATAGTAGAAGAGACTGTAAATGAGCTACTTTTAATATCACCCTGCCTGGCATTTTCAAAATCTATGCCGTTTCCTTGTGCATATTGAAGTTGCATATTAAATAACTGCGTAGGGTTTATTTGAAAAAAAACAAACCCTACTTCCTCACTTACTTTCTTCTGATCTATTAAAACATCAGAATCCAGGTAGCCAATTTCCAGCACACTGGCCCATTTTCCGGCCAGTTCATAACTCACACCAAAATTTCTATCCACTAACTGATTATCAGTATTTCTAACGTGTTCAACATTGATCACTATACTCATCTGATCAAAAAAGTGTCCATCTTTATCATCATCGTTTAAGTACCAGGTATAATTACCACCCACTTTACCACGGTTAAAACCTACGCGATTGACAAAGCCATTATCTGAGCGAAAATCATTGCCAATTTTTTCATACTCGGCTTTTGCATTAAAATTATCACCCGAATAATTATAAAATAACGCGTAACCATTATCAGATCCCGGTTGTTTTATATTGCCATTATCCTGTAAAAACTGATTAGGATATTCAGTATCTGAGGCCAGAAAACGACCTCGGAAGTTATTACTATCTCCAAGACGATAGTTAAAGTCTGTGCTGACAACCCGATTAAAATAATCATTGCCTGAGCGTGAGAGCAGAGAAAGTCCCACAGCAAAATCATCTGAGAATTTATTAATACCTCTAAACACAGCCACATCGGAGCCAATATTTAAAGAAGCCCGCCGGGATCCATCCACCGAAGGGCTAATAATATTCGTCAAATTATCCTGAGCTGTAAGCACGCCCCAGGAAACATTACCTACATCGCCCGTGGCTTTTAATCCCCAATCTGGGTCAACTATGGTTCGAGAATAAAAAAGATTGCCCGGTATAGAGAAAAAGTCAGTGGCATCATTAAAGAAATTTCGCCTTTCTTCAAAAAATAATGAAAACTGGTTATTGATGCCTAGCTGTAATTCATCTACCTCTACCTGGCTAAAATCGGGGTTTACTGTGGCACTTATGTTCATGTTTTCGCTGGCTTTCCAGCTAAAATCCAATCCCAGTTCTGTTTTGGTTTTATTGTTATAGTCTAGCGAATTATCTAAATCACGAGTTCTGGAGTTTTTTGATACTACCGTTGGGATCAACAAGCCATTATTAGCCTTAGAAGCCTTAATTTTTGGTATCTGATATTGATTAAAATCGCAGACGATACAATCTGAGTCTCTTTCCCGTCTGGAAGCACTGAGGATATAAGGGCGCTCTCTGGGGTAGTTTCTGTCTATCTGAATGCCCCAGTGGGTAATATTTGGGTTAATACGTATCTGATTTAATGGAATGGCCAGTTCAACCACATATTTATCATGGTAATTGTTAACAGCAGAAGTCCAGAGGGCATTCCATTCAAAACCAAATTTTTTCGTGGCCTGATCATAAGCCGCGTCTGATTGCACCCCTGCAGCCGACACAAAAAAATAGGTGGCCTTAAAATTCTTACCGGTAGTATTTAAACCCAGGCGAATATAGTCATCATTATCTATAATATCCCGCGTACGAAAGGCCATGCGGATTTTCTGAGTATCGTTATCAAAAGCCTGTACGAAAACATATAATGATTCTTTCCCCATAATCACTTTAGCGATAGTTTTAACTGGAGGTTGAGTATTGTTACCAGGTTTCACCTCGTAACTGAGAGGGATTTCCAGGGCCCTGGACCAGAAAGACTCCCCCATTGTTCCGTCAACCTTAATTGTTTCAGTGGTAGTAGGGATCGAGCTGGCCACTATAGCGTTATTTTGCGCTTCAGCTGTGAGGGCAAAAAAGAACATCTGGCAAAAACATAGAGTTTTAAACAATTGATTGAAAGGTGACTTCATCTTCATTATTGATTTCTTATATCCCTGTAAGTCTATATTTTTATTTTTGCTCGCGGATTCTAGCATAAAGCACGATCCAAAATCACCGTTGAAATAGTGAAAATTTATAAACGATAAAAAAAGACCCGTGGGGACGGGCCTTGAAGAAGTGAATAACACTTAAGTTAATAACAATAACCAACTCGCGCTTACATTGAGACTGGTTTAAGCTAAGTTAAAGCAATATTTAAAACATTTCAGTGCAATTTTGCTCTGTTAAACTGTGAATTATTCACGATTTTCTACTTTTAATCGTTATTTTACGCAAAATTACTCTGTACAAAGTCCCAGTTTACCAGATTCCAGAATGCAGCCACATAAGCAGGACGTGCATTTCGGTAATCAATATAATAAGCATGTTCCCAGACATCGCAGGTCATTAAAGGTTGATGACCTTCAGTAATAGGACAGCCGGCATTTGACGTTTTCACAATATCCAGACCTCCATCTGCGGTTTTTACCAACCAGGTCCAGCCCGAGCCAAAATTACCAACACAATCTGAGCTGTAAGCTTCTTTAAATTTTTCAAAAGAACCCCATTTCGCATTAATCGCATCGGCGAGAACACCACTGGGCTCACCACCACCATCAGGGCTCAAACAGTTCCAGTAAAAGGTATGATTCCACACCTGAGCAGCATTATTAAAAATACCGCCACTGGAATTTTTAATGATTTCCTCAAGAGTTTGATTTTCCTTATCAGTTCCAGCTATCAGGTTATTCAGATTAGTAACATAAGCCTGATGGTGTTTGCCATAATGATATTCCAGAGTTTCTTCTGAAATATGAGGTGCCAGGGCATCTTTAGCGAATGGTAATGGGGGTAATTCAAAAGCCATGATAGAGCTCCTTTAAAATTAAGAGTGGACAAAAGTTGCTCTATTATAACCGGAACTTAGCATAAGAAAAGCCAAAAGAATGAATTCATTTAGCATAAAACCTTGTTATTCCAGTGGTTATTTAACTAATCGGATTAAAACTCGGCGGTTTCTGGCTCGCCCTTCTGGATTGGCATTGGAGGCAATCGGGCGGCCTTCACCATAGGCTCTGAGATGGATTCGTTTAGCTGAGATCCCGTTGGCCATCAGATATTTTTTTACTTCCAGCGCACGTTTTCGGCTTAATTGCAGGTTATAACCCTGCTTCCCCTGATTATCGGTATGCCCCGCTAACAGCACCAGGCTAATGGTTTTATCTGCCTCAAGATATCGTCTGACGTTTAATAATCTTTCAGTTGAAGTACGGGTAAATTGGGTGCTGTCAAAATCAAAATTTAACGTAGTCGTTTCAATATCCTTAAATGTAAAAGGCAACAGCTTTCCAACACAATCAACAAATGTACGATAGGTTTGATAAAATCGCACACTGGAAAGTGCCACCACCACCGTATCCTGTTTGTCTATCCAGTCTTCATAACGAAAGGCCGGATCAAAACCCTGCTCCAGTTCAGACAACAAACGCCAGGCCTTATCATGTTCAAGTGATACCGGGGTTTTATCAGGAATAATTTCAACTTCACCTTCAGCTTTAGCTGCGATCCCCGGACGCCACAAAGGTGCCTGGATATCAATTTTAGCATTGGAAAATTCTAACGGCCGATTACGGGATACATCTAATTGAAACTGCATATTGGGATGGCCCGCAACAGCAACAAATTTTGCCTGACCAAAGTATGGGATTTCTTGTGCTAACTGACACTGCAACGTATTCCCTTTAAATGCCCAGTTACTCTCATCCAGAGAAGCCTGATAACGCCGATAACCCGCCTCTACCGATGTACTAAAAAGTACTAATAAGGTAGTCAACATTATATAATTCAATAAGTTATGATGTTTACTGGTCATTCAGATATTTTCCCGTTTGTATCAATTAATTACTTTGAAAAACTTTATGCCAACACACAAATCACAAGATCCTTCGATAAACTCAGGATGACAACCCGTTTTACTCGTAACTTAAATTCCCCTGTCATTCCGAGCGAAGGCTTCCATTGTCATTCCGAGCCCAAAACCTTTGTCATTCCGAGCAAAGTCCCCCTCTGTCATTCCGAGCAAAGTCGAGGAATCTTATGTCGTGCCTCAAGACCCTTCCATAATACGTTGAAAAACAGGAGACAGAGCGTGATAACCAAAGCAAAGTTTGTTATACCAACCACCATGTAGCAAGATCCTTCGATAAAATCAGGATGACAACCCGTTTTACTCGAAACTTAAATTACCTTGTCATTCCGAGCCCCAAACCTTTGTCATTCCGAGCGAAGTCCCCCTCTGTCATTCCGAGCAAAGTCGAGGAATCTTATGCCGTGCCTCAAGATCCATCCACTGCGCCACGCTACGTTCAGGATGACAGACTGTTTTTCTCGCCACTCGAACCTCGAACCTCTAAAACCCTCTCTTCAATAAACAACTATCGGCTTAAAAATTATGATCTTTAGGTTTGTTCCAGTAATCTTCACAAAACCACACAAATTGATTATCTCTCATGCACTCATTGAGGTTATAATGCGCCTTCTTTATTTCTCCTCTAACCTGTTGGTTCCTTACTAATATGACTGAAGCATCCACTATATCCCAAAGATTTCGCGGTTTTCTGCCCGTTGTAGTCGATGTTGAAACAGGGGGATTTAACGCTGAAACCGATGCGCTTCTGGAATTAGCCGCCATTCCGCTGACAATGGAAAATGGCCTGTTGGTACCGGGAGAGAACTACCATTTTCACCTCGAACCATTTCGGGGTGCTAATATCGAAACTGCAGCAATAGAATTCACCGGCATTGATATCCATAGCCCCTTTCGTCAGGCTATTGATGAGGCCGATGCGTTGGAAGAATTATTTGAACAACTCCGTCTGTTGTTAAAACAGCACAAATGCAGCCGCTGTATTCTGGTGGGGCACAATGCCTGGTTTGATCTGAGCTTTTTAAACGCGGCCATCGAACGCAACCAGATTAAAAAATCGCCATTCCATTCTTTCAGTAGTTTTGATACTGCCACACTCGCCGGGATGGCCTATGGTCAAACCGTCTTAGCCAAAGCCTGTGAGGTCGCCAAAATAGACTTTAAAACCTCAGAGGCCCATTCGGCTCTTTATGATACCCAGAAAACCAGTGAACTTTTTTGTAAAATCATCAATAATTACAAAATGTTGGTGGGCGAGGAATAAAAAAAGAGCCAACCTACTTAATAGGTTAACTCTTTTCCATATAAGCCCCTGAAACAAAAGGTCGGTTTTCGTTTGCAGGATTTATCGCGAACGAATTCGCTCCTACGCCTCATTTTTCATCATTGGGTAGGAGCAGTCTTCAGCCGCGAAGGGTTATTCAGTTTCAGCTTGTTGGCTATCTGCTGCGGCTTCTTTTTTGCTATTTGCTGCGGCTTCTTCCAGTAGGGGTTTTAACTCACCCTGTTGAAACATCTCCAGAATAATATCACAACCACCAACCAGCTCGCCCTTCACCCATAATTGAGGAAAAGTGGGCCAGTTAGCATATTTGGGTAATTCACTTCGAATATCAGGGTTTTGCAAAATATCAACATAAGCAAAAGGTTGTGCACAACTCACCAGTGCCTGAGTCGCCTGGGCTGAAAAGCCACAACTTGGGAATTTAGGTGAACCCTTCATATAAAGCAGAATATCGTTTTCAGCAATTTGCTGTTTAATTTTGTTCAGTGTTTCCATGGTTAGCCTCTGTTTTCTTTAAATGCCGGTTAATATTATTTCAACCCACAAGTTATTTAATATGTATATAATAAACATCCTTCTGCAATTAACCCAGCTATTTGCTTGATAAGCAATTGGCCTTCTGTCATCCGATCCCTCTTTTCTGTCATCCCGACCCTCTTTCTATCGTCCCGACCCTCTTTCTATCGTCCCGACCCTCTTTCTGTCATCCTGACCCTCTTTCTGTCATCCCGACCCTTTTTTCTGTCATCCCGACCCTTTTTTCTGTCATCCCGACCCTCTTTCTGTCATCCCGACCCTCTTTCTATCATCTCGACCCTCTTTCTGTCATCCCGACCTTGTGGAGGGATCTTAAAGCTTCAAGATCCCCACAAGGCCAGGATGACAACTTATCTGTTAGA
>DRNA01000432.1 GCA_011322365.1 Aeromonadales bacterium
AAATAAAATTGCTTAAGTTGTTCTGAAAATGAAGCATAGAATTCAAGTTGCGTTACCTGTTTACCTTGATGGTGTTTTTGATTATTTTGTTGAAGGAAACCTGCCTGAAATTGGCGTCAGGGTTGAAGTTAAATTTCAGTCCCGGTCTCTGATTGGGGTGGTGTGGTCACATAATAGCAATGCTAATGTTGCAGAAAATAAAATAAAAAGTGTCTTAGATGTTCTGGATGAAGAGCCTGTTTTATCTAAATCAAACCAATTGTTTTGTGAAAACATTTCCAGTTATTATGAACATAGTTTAGGTGAGGTTGTGCAGCTGGCATTGCCGGTTAATTTGAGAAAAAAAACCGCGGCGAAGCTTGAAAAAGAAAAAGTATATTTTTTAGTACAAAATAAAGAAGAAATAAAAACAAACCCTTCTGCAAAACAACAAACAAAAATTTTTGATTTTTTAGACAAAAACAAAAAAATAAAAACCTCTGATCTTAACACTAATAACATCTCTGCTTCTTCATTAAAAACATTGGTTAACAGAAAAATCATTGCCTTCACAGAGGAACTAAAAATACCGGGGCTGTTGCAGGGAAAACAACAGGAAGCAGCGAAAACATTAAATGTTGAACAACAACGTGCTCTACATAGTATATTAAAACAAAGCAATACTTTTATCTGCTGGTTGCTTCATGGGATCACTGGTAGTGGTAAAACTGAAGTATATTTACAGTTAATGTCACAGATTATTGCTTCGGGACAACAGGTGTTGATGCTGGTGCCTGAAATTGGTCTGGCCCCTCAAACGATTAAACGATTACAACAACGGTTAGCGGCAAAAATGGTAGTACTCCATTCTGCTATGACTGACCGGGAACGCACACAGGCCTGGTTAGCGGCAAAAAAAGGCCTGGTTGATGTGGTTATTGGAACACGTTCAGCTATTTTCACACCGTTGACCAGGCTGGGTTTAATTGTAGTAGATGAAGAGCATGATCTTTCCTACAAGCAACAGGATAAATTACGCTATCATGCTCGGGATATTGCGGTGTTAAAAGCAAAACAGCTACAGGTCCCTATTGTGCTTGGCAGTGCTACACCCTCACTGGAATCGTTATATAACGTACAACAACAACGTTATCGGTTATTATCATTGTCATCTCGTGCCGGAAATGCTCGCCCTCCGGCATGGGAACTCATTGATCTGAGAAAGGTCCCGCAACAGGCTGGATTATCACAGCCATTGATAGAGCGAATGCGATTGCATTTAAATCGGGGTGAGCAGGTGATGTTGTTTTTGAATAGACGGGGATTTTCCCCGGCCTTAATGTGTTATCACTGTGGCTGGCTGGCAGACTGTAAACGCTGTGACGCCCGTTATACTTTGCATCAACAGCTGGGAAAGCTCATTTGCCATCACTGTGATTCTCAGAGAACGTTGCCATTAATTTGTCCAGCATGCCAACAGGCGGATCTTCACCCACTGGGTATTGGTACAGAACGACTGGAACAACATGTAACCGAGCAGTTTAGTGAGACAGCGGTGATCCGAATTGATAAAGACTCCACCCGAAAAAAAGGTGTACTGGAGCAGAAGCTTAGAGCGATCCATACGGCTGAACCGGCTATCCTAATCGGCACACAGATGTTAGCCAAAGGGCACCATTTTCCCAATGTTACCCTGGTGGCGGTGGTGGATGCCGATGGGATGTTATTTAGCTCCGATTTCAGGGCTATGGAAAAAGGTACACAATTATTGATTCAGGTGGGCGGACGATCCGGTCGAGGTGAGAAACCGGGTACAGTGTTATTACAGACCTGTCACCCAGAACATCCCCAGATTCAGTTATTGTTAAAATCAGGTTATCAGGGTTTTGCTGAAAATGAATTATCCACCCGAAAACAATTGGCTCTACCACCCTATCAATATATGGCATTATTTCGAGCAGAAGCCACACAGCATGATCAGGTAAAACAGATGATGGAAACCTTGGTACAACAGTTTAAAAATCAGCTGCAAAATGTTGCTGTTTCCGGGCCCATTCCGGCCGTAATGTTTAAACGCCAGGGGCGCTATCGATACCAGATATTAATTCAGTCTGATCGTCGATCGTCTTTGCATCAGCTGATAAAACGTCTACGAGAGCAGTTAAACACAAAAAAGGGTCGAAAACTGGCACGAAATGTCCGATGGTCGCTGGATGTTGACCCCCAAGAAATGGTTTAATACACCGTTTTCCAACGGTATTGATTCAGTCTATTATCGGATGGCAAAATAGACTTTCAGTTGATACACAAATAGTAAGCATTAGTGAGTAAATAATGGGTTTCCCAAAATGAAGCACCAGGTAGAACAATTGCTGCTGCAATCTCTCGAGCAGTTAAAAAAGCAGGGTGACATAGCCCACGATCTGTCGCCTGAAATTCAGGTTGATCGAACCCGTGATGCTGCACATGGCGATCTGGCGTGTAACATTGCCCTGATGATGGCAAAAAGCGTGGGTATGAACCCTAGGCAGATGGCAGAAAAAATTATCAATTGTTTACCGGTTTCAGACAATATTGAAAAAGTAGTCATTGCCGGTCCGGGTTTTATTAATTTTTTTCTTACTCAGGCAAGTGCGGGCTCTATTATTAAAACCGTATTAGAGGCCGGAGTTCAATTTGGTGCCTCCAGTCGGGGGAAAAATCAACGGGTTCATATTGAATATGTTTCAGCCAACCCCACAGGGCCATTACATGTGGGCCACGGTCGCGGAGCAGCCTATGGCGCCACCGTAGCTGATATTCTGGAATTTACCGGCTATAAAGTACATCGTGAGTACTATGTCAATGATGCCGGACGACAGATGCATATTTTAGCGGTCAGTGTCTGGTTCCGTTATTTACAGGCCGGTGGTATCCCGGTTAAGTATCCATCGCAAAGCTATCGTGGTGATTACATACGTGATATCGCACAATTATTGTCCACAAAAGTGGGTGATAAGTTATACAAAACAGAAGCCGAAATTTTTGCGGGTGTCTGTAAAGATGAAGACGAAGAAAATGGTGATAAAGAAAAACATATTGATGATCTTATCGCCAATGCAAAAAAACTACTTAAGGAAGACTATCAACTGGTTTTTCAGCTGGCCATAGATGAAATCCTGGGTGATATTAAACAGGACTTAGCTGAGTTTGGGGTCAATTATCAACGCTGGTTTTCAGAACAGTCGTTAATGGACCGGGGTCTGATTGATGATGCTATCAGGCGGCTGACAGAAAAAGGTTACATGTACGAAAAAGGTGGTGCGCTCTGGTTTAAATCCACTGAATTTGGTGATGATAAAGATCGTGTTGTGGTCAGAGAGAACGGTCAGACCACCTATTTTGCCTCTGATATAGCTTACAGCATGGACAAACTGGATAGGGGGCACCACCTTATCATCAATGTGCTGGGTGCTGATCATCATGGTTATGTGCCGCGGCTCAAAGCGGCCATGGAAGCACTGGGAGCAAATCCAGATCAATTGCATGTACCCTTAGTGCAATTTGCGGTTTTATATCGACATGGTGAAAAAATTTCCATGTCTACTCGTGCTGGGGAATTTGTCACCTTACGTCAGTTAAGAGAAGATGTGGGTAATGATGCTGCGCGTTTTTTCTATGTTATGCGCAAAGTGGAACAACACATGGATTTTGATCTGGATCTGGCCAAAAGTCAGTCTAATGACAATCCAATGTATTATATTCAATATGCGCATGCACGTATCTGCTCTATTTTTAGACAGCTAAGCGAAAAAGGGCTGGATGATAATTCTGCACAGGGTGTCGATAAAATTGAATACCTGACAACTCGTCATGAAAAAGAATTAATTAAAAAGATTTCTGCTTTTGTTGAAACGGTGAATAAGGCATCAGAAGAACTTGCCCCACATCATATCGTGCATTACTTAAGAGAGTTAGCTAATGATTTTCACAGTTACTACAATGCCGACAAAGTGGTTATTGAAGATGAAAGTATCCGGCAGGCTCGAGTCAGTCTGGTGGCAGCGGTGAGGCAGGTTTTAGCCAATGGATTAACCCTGTTAGGTGTTACTGCACCGGAACAGATGTAATCAGAACAAACAGGTTAATTGAATAATAAGCAGGCCATAAGGAAACGCTGTGAGTCGAGATTTCGCCAAAAAAACTACAGGTAAAAAGCAGCCCAGAAAGAAAAAAAAGGCTGCAAAAGAATCGGCATCAGCACCGATAAAATGGCTGTTTGCCGGTTTGCTTTTAGGGGTAAGCATCGCTATTCTTGTTTATTTTCAACTGGCGGGAAATAAAATTCCAGAAATTGATAACAGTGAAAAAATAAATGGACAAGAATCAAAGCTGGAACAAAAAGAAAAATATCCTGCTGTAGCTGAACCCGCTGAAGCTGAATATGAATTTTGGGAGCTTTTAAAAAACAAACAGGTAGAGGTTCCTCAAGATAAAGAGATGCCTGGAAATAAGCCCGTCAAAGTACAAAAATATATAATGCAATGCGGTTCATTCAAAAAAAACACTATGGCTCAGGCATTAAAAGCAAAAATAGCCCTTGCTGGTTTTCAGGCCTCTATCCATAAAACACAGGAAAAAGACGGTTTCGCCTGGCACCGTGTAGTACTCGGCCCCTATACCAGCAAACGAAAAGCCGAAAGTGATCGCCATCGTTTAAATAGTAATGGCATCAGTGGTTGTCGGATTTGGTGAAATATAGTTTCTTTTTCCTATAAATCAGTCTAATTCATAGTAATTACAGCAAAAGGTTATACATAATAAAAGAAAAAATAAAGGGTCTTCACATTATAAATAAAATTCAAGTAAAACACATAAATTGATCCTGAAACTGATGGCTGGCGGTTTACAAGAACATAAAGAAATAAACCACAGAGATGTTGAGTAGGCTCTGGTTCTTTAACTATTTCAAACAAAAGTTCATAAAACTGTCAACCACAACAAGTCCTCGCCGTTTAATATAGCAACCATTAAATAAATTCTTTCGGGAGTAGAGAGATGAATATATTAAACAAATTTTCTTTTATGGCAGTTATCAGCATGTTGGCTTTTATCTTTGTGACGATCAATTCGGTTCAGGCGGGTACGCCGAAGCTGGATAAAAAAGAGCGTCATCAGAAAACACGTATTATTCAGGGAGTCAGGAGTGGCGAGTTGACCCGTAAGGAAACCCGGCATTTGATTAAAGGACAACGGCAGTTACATGGGATGGAAAGACGAGCGAAAGCTGATGGTGTGGTGACTCGAAAGGAACGTGTACGATTGAATCTGAAAGCAGAACAGGAATCTGCCAGGATTTATCATAATAAACATGATAAGCAGAAACGACCTGATGCAAGGTAGTAAAAACAGGGTAGTAAATGGTTCGAGGTGTTTTTTAATATTGAATAAGCAAAGAGGCTTTCTTCTTTAGAAGCAAGCCTCATTTGCTTATTCAGATAGTTTTCAACTATAAAGTTTCTCTAATAAAGTGTAAAAATTTTGGGATATTGCCTTCAGATGGTATAAGCTATTCATAGAGTCCTAAATCAGGAAGAGTGCATGTCTGATAGCGAAATTAAACCCGGTCTGCTGGTCAGTCTTTGTTATCGTCTGGATCGTTCTGATATTTATCAGAAAACTAAAGCCTTTTTTTATAATTTTCTGGAAAACCCTCGTTCTGCCTGGCGTTGGTGGGTAGATGGCACGATGATATTCCTGGTGCTGGGGAGTATTTTTTTATTTGTACTGGGGATCCGCTACCCGCTACCTGATTGGGCTGACGATTTTGAATATGTAGCGGTGAGTGTTTTCATTCTGGAATATCTGCTACGGTTCTGGCTTACCAGCAATATGCACAACACCATTATTGATGAATACGAAAATGCAGAACTGGTCGGTTATCAGTTTGAGCCGGGTAAGGTATTACTTAAGGCTTTTCGAGAAAAATTCAGTTATATCTTAAGTCCGCTGGGAATTATTGACTTACTCGCCATAGTGCCATCGTATCGCCCATTACGCATTTTGCGTTTCTTTTTGTTATTTCGATTATTTAAACTGTTCCGATATGTCAACAGTGTAAATACCTTTGTCAGTGTTTTAAGAGAAAAACGCATAGAACTGGGTATTTTAGCATTATTTATCAGTTTTATAATTCTCTCATCCAGTACAGCCATTTATATTTTTGAAACACAGGAGGCGGGTGGTGAGATAACTTCATATTTTGATGCGATTTATTGGTCTATTGTCACCATTTCTACAGTAGGTTACGGTGATATCACACCGGCAACCAATGAAGGTCGCGTGGTGGCACTGGCTCTGATTATTGCCGGTATTGTGGTGATATCATTTTTAACCTCAATAATTGTATCCGGGTTTACTCGCAAAATAGATGAGTTACATCGTATTCGTGCCCTGTCATTAATTCATCGTCGTAAAGACTGGATTATTCTTTTTGGATATGGCCGGTTGGGACATGCGGTTGTTGGGCATTTAAAACCACAAATAAAAAAGCGCTTGTTAATTCTGGACAATCGAGAAGCTAATGTAGAAATTGCCAGAGAGCAGGGATATATTGCATTGCAGTTTGATGCCAAAAAAGCCAATGAACTCAAAGCTATTATGGAAGGGAGTGAGATTGCTATCGGGCTTTGTCTAACCGGTGATGATATTGCCAATGTATTTGCAGCCCTGGCCATTCAGCGCATTGCACCCAATGCAAAAGTCTTTGCGCGTGTTAATGATCCGGCACATACCGAGATTATAAAAAGTTCAGGTGTTGATTATATTTTTTCATCAGCTGATGTAGTGGCTGAGATAGCCGCAGAATATATTGGACAGCCAGTAGCATTTGCTGCTATCCAGGGTATTATATCAAGGGATTCTAATTTTGAAATTGACACTATAATCGTACGTGAAGGCTGTGATGTTGAATCTCATAAGCTGGGTGACTTATCTTTTTCGGGATTTAACTTAAGGTGTTTAGGCGTGGTGACGGCAGTCAATAGTAGTAACAATCATCGAGCCATTAGTATAAAAAATAATTATTTTTATTTTAATCCGCCTGGTGAATTCAAGCTGGGTTGCGGTGATATGCTGGTGGTATTGGGGCATGAAGATAATGTAACAAGATTCAGGGATCATCTGGTTTCAGGAAAAGGAGTATTAATTTCATGAGTCGGAAAGTTGCTATCTTCGGGTTTAATAAAAACGGACAGAAAACCGCAGAATTAATGAAATTGCGTGGGTACAAGGTAACGATTTTTGAAACAACGGAAAAAAATATTAATAAGGCGAAAGAGTTAGGTTATAAAGTCAACGCACTTGATATCACCAACCCACAACAATTGCTGGAAGCAGGCGTAGGTCCTAAACTGGAAGAGGCAGTTTGCTGTCTGGATTCTGATCCTGACAATTTATTTTTAATTCTGACACTGCGTTCGGTTTTAGCGGATCTAAAAATTGTTTCAGTGATACATTCTTTTGACCTACATAATCAGTTTTTAACTGCGGGTGCCAATGAATTAATCGATCCTTACACTATTACCGGAAGAAAAATTGCTCGTCAGATTGAACGGCCTGTAGTAGCGGAAATTATCGAACACATTGTCTTGGGTCGGGCTGACCTGCAAACGGCGGAAATAAAAATCAGTCAAACATCGATTTTAAATAATCAACATTTAAAACAGGTAGAGTTACATCATAAATTTAATTTAATTGTGATTGGTGTTCTGGATCATGAAGTCAGTGGCGACTTTCATTTTATACATGAAGGAAGCAACCCAAAACTGGATGAAAATGATGTGCTGGTAGTGTTGGGCTTTCCAGAAGATATTGAAAAATTCAAACTCTGGGCAGGCTGAAACAGGGTTATTAGAGCGTATTGAATTAACTAAAGAAAAGAAATAAAACCGGTTTTATTTCTTTTCTTATTTTTTGGGACTCGAAACTCAATTTATGGCTTAAAATAAAACAGAATTATAAACCTAAAACTTTCACGCCCTGATTAAAAACCACATCAACAGGAATGCCAGCCGCAGAGAGTTTATCAAGCCCTTTTTGTAACTGAGTACTGATAACGCCTTTAGTTTTCAGCCACTCGGTGGCTTTGGCATAATCACCGTCACCCTGTATGGTTAAAAGATCGTGCGATAAATCGGTCATAGCTTTTTCAAAATTATCATAATTAACCGAGTAAACCCCTTTTTCAGTATCATAACTGAAGGCTCCCTTTTCTTCAAAATAGTTAAAGCGGACCATATTTGCCTTGCCGTGTGCGTCTGAAGCACCAAATCGAACCGAGCGGAAAATACTGGCAAGGAATGTGGTGTAATAATCTTTTAATTCGCCTTCTTTTAGTACACCTTTCTTATAAAGACTGGTGACCATATACAAACCTAACACGTCAGCTTTCCCTTCTTCAAATGCCGAAGCGTTTTCTTTTAAAGTCTGACGCACGGTGTTGTTGCTACCCAGCACATTTTTAATACCCAGACCATGAGCCACTTCATGGAACATGGTGTTAGCAAAAAAAGCATAAAACTGAATATGTTTACGTTGATTTTCAGCTATAAGTACGTCTGCAATGGGTACCAGAATTTTATTAAATTTTGCGCGCATGGCATTTTTTAACTGGAGTCGGCGAGTACCTTTTTTAAGCTGGACCTGTTCATCATTGGGTAAATTAATCGCAATGGTTTTTGCGCCAGCATTGGAGTGGCCGGCATAGTAGATGACATCATAGGCATTTAAATCACTATCCGTGCCGGGAGTTTCCTGCTTATATTTATCAGGTACCGGTAGACCTTTTTGTAACTCGGGTAAATAGCTGGCATATTTTTCCAGTTTTTTACTCCAGCTGAGATCTTTAAGTAACACATAAGCTTCATAGGCAGCACGATAACCAAATAATTGATCTTCGTAAGTTTCAATGGGGCCAATTACCATTTCTATAGGGTTGGTTTTCATGTCCATCCAGGCAAAATCACTGGCTTGAAAATCATCACTTACCAGGGCTTTAGCTCTCATATTA
>DRNA01000433.1 GCA_011322365.1 Aeromonadales bacterium
GAATAGAAAAAGTCTTACCCACCTTAATGCTGAGGTATTGTTTTTTAATCAATTGAGAGATTGGCTCATCAATAAAATCTGTATATTTAGCTACATTTTGGGATGTTATCAACAAACCAGGTTCAGGGCGTTCTACAGCATTTAATAACAATGGCATGAAAAGAGAACCGGTAATTATAGCAATTTTTAGCATCTTTAAATCAGTCAGATAGATAATCAGAATATTTATCATACCGATAAAACCTGATAAATAAAATCAATGATAACCTCCTTATTGAAAAATACCTGATTACTTACGGCAGATTCCAGCTGTAACTTCTGAGTAGTTGTCAGTTTATACTATGCAGGAATATCACTAACCATACAATTCCCTGGTGATATCAGTCAAATCCTCTTGCTGAAATCCTGCATCTTGAATGATTATGGGTATATCCCTATGAAATTTATAGGTAAGTTGTTTTCGATAATAAGGCGCTTTAAGCAGGGAGAATCACCCGGATTTACTCCAGCCACGTTTGGTGCTTAAAAAAGGGGTGTGGGCACAATTTGGGCACCACTTTTTTAGCGAAAAAATCCGAGCAGGAAACTCGGACTTAACTTATTGATTTACAAGGATTAAATATGGCGGAGTGGACGGGACTCGAACCCGCGACCACCGGCGTGACAGGCCGGTATTCTAACCAGCTGAACTACCACTCCACGTGTTTTCAAAATATGGCTATAAGCTAATTCTGAGGTTCTGTATGAGGACGTTCAGCACTATCCCTCAACAGCGGCGCAATAATACGCACAGACGAAAAAACTGTCAACCTCTAATTGTAAAATTATGACTCTGAGCCCTTCTCCGTGGATTTTTTGTCCTTTTCTGCTTCATTTGTGCTTTCAGCTGCAGGTGCTGGGGATATTTTGTCACTGGTTTGGGGCGAGTTCTCCTGTGCCGGTGCTACTTCTGTGCTTTCGTCAGCTTTGTCAATAGCATCACCCGATTCTTCAAAAGCTTCATCCCAGCTGGGTTCCGTTTCTTCTGCAGCTGGTTCATTATCAGCTGATTCCACCGCTTCAGGCTCTACAGAATCATCCCCGGAGGATTTTTCTGCTGTTTCTACTTCTTCAAATGCCTCATCCCAATTGGGCTCATTGGTAGCTTCATCTTCACTAACTGCTTTTTCTTCAACAGCCGGTTCATCATCGGAAACTTCAATTTCAGCTTCATCATCATCCGATGACTTTTCAGTAGTCGGCGGTTCTGAGGGTGTATTTTCTGTTTCATTTTGCATTTCTGGCGGAAGATCAGTGGTAATATTATCCGGTTTAAACTCACCTTTGGTAAACTTCTCCATCGCCTCCAGTATTTGCTGAACACTCATATCCTGCTTTTTATCCGGGATTTCACCGAACATGGAAGCGTATTCTTTAAACAGGCTGTTTAATGCGGAAACAGACACATGCACTTCAGCTTTCAGGCGTTTATTTTCTCTTTTAAAGACTTTAATTTCAGAATCATCCTGTACCATTTCCTTATCTTCAACTTCTCCCTCAGTCTCAACCGGGGCGGACTGAATACTCAGCTTATGGTAGTGATTGATAATGTCAGTAAATTTGGGTCCCACTCCCTGCATTAAATCAGCATCATTCTGGGTCAGGCTGGTTAATAACAATTTAAAAAAGGCGCGTCTGTTTTTGGTAAAAAGAAGCACGGCATCTTCCAGTTCTTTGTCTTCAAGCCCTGTCTTTTTCAAAAATTCAATTAAGCTTTCTCGATAGCTTTCTTCAGAATTCTGTACACCCTCCAGCAATTGATTTAAGCCCTGTTTGTTTTTCTTACTACCCTTTAGCAACATAAGTAATAAAATAATACTGACTATAGCAAAAGGAGCTACAAACTCTAAAATGATGAGAAAAGATACGGTTTCATTCATCACTACTCTCCTTCGTCTTTCCGGTTTCTTTTGCAGCCGATTCTTTTTGTGGTTCAAGCTCGTCATCTAACGCATTGGCCAGTGCATCACCATCGGCAGACTGTTTTTTCTTCCATCGTTTCCAGGCAAAAAAACCGCCTCCAAAGAAAATAATATTAAAGACAACGCCAATAATAATCCACCACAGGGTACTTAACCCAGCAGATTCATCCGCTGCCGCTGTTTCAGCTGACTTAGTATCATCCTTTTCAGCCAGTTTCTTATCATCAACTGCTTTTTCTGGTTGTTCCGGTTTTTCAGTAGCTTCTTCAGCTTCAGTTACCGCAGCAGTCTTTGTTTCAGAATTATCTATTTTTTTCTTTTCTACTTTATCAGCATTTGCTGAGGTTTCAACGTCGAAATTTATTTTATGGTCCTTTATTGAAAACGCTTTTCCCGATAAGGTTTTTCCTTTAATCTGCAAGGTCGCCTCATAGCGCCCACCCACATTATCAGCGGCAATTTTTGTTTGCCAACTGCCATTATCCAAACGAGTAAATTCCAGCTCTATTTCACTTCCATCTGGATTTTTTAATACGCCAGTAATTTTTAAACTTTTACTATCCACCAGAGTAGAAACCGGGTTGACCGTAATCTGATGATTTTCTTTCTCATTTGCGGCCACTTTTGTCTGATAGCTGAAATAGGAAGAATAGACTCGAACACTTCTGTGATACAGGCGTTCAAATGTGGGGCTCACTACACGCAAATCAAAAGCAACCTCATCATCAATTTTTGGTGCCTTAAAAAGATAACTGAAAACTCCGTCTTCTTTCACTTCATCACCAACTTCCCCTCCATCCTGAAGATCCAGTTCCTCATCAATTGTTGTGGATGTTATCTGTCCCACAAAATTCACCAGAGACAAAAAGGTTGATTTTTTAATGATTTTATTTTTTTCCTGAAGGCTTACTTTCAGGATAAGTTCATCGCCGGCTAATATGCTGGTGGGTAATTCATCATTGTTCACATCCAGCTTCAAATCACTCACCACCATAATACGATTATCGGGATCAACCGGGCCAATAATTTTCCATTCCCCGGCTTCTGGTTCGGTGATAGTGATCAAATCAAAATTTTCTTCGCTGAACCAGGCAATAGAAGCATCCATTGTTTCCGCTTCAAATTTTTGTCCACTGGGAGATTGAAGATAAATAGCATCATCATTTTTTTTAAAAATTAACGCGGTAAATTCTTTGATACTGTGATCAATTTTAAATTTATTTTGAGTTAAGGGTACTTCAGGGACACTGACTGATTGCTCAAATATTTTAAGGAAAACTTTTTCAAGTTCATCTGCATTTTTGACTGCTTCAAACCAGGCATCAGTAGCATTTGCTATCTGTGCCAGTAATTCTCTATCCGCATCATCAGATAAAGCAATAGTGTAAACTCTTACCCCCAGTTTTCTAAGTGCCGGTATAACCTCGTTTTGAATACGCAAGCGTTCAGCTTTGTTTTTTTCCTCATCTTTACTGATATCAACCACACCATCGGTGAGTAACACCATTACCCTTTGCTGACTGTTGTTAGCCCCTTCCCAATCCGCTGAGGCTGTTTCCAGAGCATCGCCAATATCGGTATACAAGCCTCTATCATGAATTTTACCGGCTAATCGTCTCACCTTTCTTTTCCAGGCTGAATTCACTTTTGCCACAGGGACAAGATTTTGTGTATCCTCGGCAAACATCCAGATACCGGCTTTACTCCCCGCAGGCAGAATACCACTGAGCAATCGAACCGCGGGGCGTCTCAGATGCTTCGGATCGTTGTGTTTCATGCTTCCTGAGACATCAACCAGAATTCGCACGTCAACCTGTTGCTCAGCGGCAAAGAGTATAACGGGATAATAACTCAGGGTGATAACCCAGAAAGCCAGGATGTTTAGAAGAATTTTTCGCATGAATTGCTCTCTCTTTTTCAGGGATAATCCAACTACAACGTAGCTTTAAACTACAGCAGTTATCGCCCCATCTTGAAGAAAGTCTAGTCTACAAAATAAGTTTTGCAAAATCAGAGAGTTAACTAATCTGTCAGAATATTTCTCAGTGCAATGATTTTAACTTTAGAAATCGTTCCAGATAACGATATGATCTTCAATATTATCAATATCCGTATCCGGTATACAACGGCCACTGACAGAGGCTCCGACTTTATGAACCGCCAGAGCATCACCACTTTTCAGAGGATGCCAGTCGGGTAAATCCTGAGAAAAATATACTCGCCTGTAGGCACAACTGGCGGGAAGCCAGTCCAGTTCCGAAATATTTTCCGGGGTAATGGTCATACAATCGATGATCATGTTTTTGCGGTTGCTATAGGATGTGCAACGGCAAAGGTCGCCATCAAGCAGTTTACAGGCTACATTGGTTTGATAATAATGACCCAGATCATCTTCATCTTCGACCTGATAGACACAGCATTTACCGCAGCCATCACATAAAGATTCCCATTCATCCATGCTCATATCCTGCATGGATTTGTGCAACCAGAATGGTTCGTTGACAGACTCAGAGCGCATTAACGGCCCTTCACCACAGTTGAGCGACAAACTACAGTACCATCAAGAACCAGTTCAAGTTCATCACCTTCGGATAAAATGCCCACACCCGCTGGTGTACCCGTTAAAACCACATCACCTGGCATTAGTGTAAACCACTGACTGATTTCGGCCAGTAGATGTGCACTATCCCTTATCATCAATCTGCTATCGCCTGTTTGCCGGAGCTTGCCATTGATTGAAAAATTAAACCTGTGCCTGGAGGAAAAATTCCCATCCACCATTTTCAAAGGTGACAATGGACAACTGCCATCAAAAGCCTTAGCTTTTTCCCAGGGAAGCCCTTTCTCTTTCAACTCGGATTGTAACTGCCTTAAAGTCAGATCCAACGCCAGACCGTAACCCCCAACGGCGTCCAGTGAGTGTTCCGCACTTGCCCGGGTTAATTTTTGCGTTATCAACAGGGCTAATTCACATTCATAATGAATTTCGCCTCGGTAGGTTGGAATTTCACAGGTTTGACAAAGATGGCTCAGCGCCGTGCCAGGTTTGATAAAAAAAACCGCTTCATCAGGTATTTCATTTTCCAGCTCCTGGATATGTTCCAGATAATTTCTTCCTACACAGACAATTTTACTCGGAGTATAAGCTAACTTTCTCTGATCAACAGACTGAAAACTAAAACTCATAACTTCTTCTCGGATAAATTTTCAATTACTGGCGGCATTTGCAGGTGATAGCCCTGTTCGGCTAAATTTTGTTTGACTGTTATTAGTGATTCTCTGGCCAGAGATTTTCGCTGAGATAGTTCCAGCATCATTACAAATGTTGCTGCTCCAAATTTACTCAACAGTGCTTCAGGAACATCATCAAAATTATCTTTCTCATTAATGTAAAGATACATTTCATTTTTTTTAGAGCTTGCATAGATAAAGCAACACTGTGATTTTTCAGAATACGATTTCATGAATAACTACGACTAACAGGGTAAAGCTAATAAGATGATCATAGCATAAACTAAAGAGCAGCTCTAATAATCAATCTCGTTCTGTTTGTTGTTCTAAAATCTGTTGGAAAGATGGTTCTAATAATTGTTTTCGCCAACAATTCCAATAAACAGGAGCCGATTTATTTTCTGCAGTGAGAAACAGATACACGCCATTTAATAGTCGATTTGAAAATAAAACCGTCTCACTGAGTTGATTCTGATGAGCAATCTCAATCGCTAAACTTTTCCAGGTTTTGATAATAGGTTTTGCTTTTGCCAGTTGTGAATACGCGGATAAGATCGGGTAATTTACCTCTGTTTTTGTTGCCTGTTCCAGGCAACTCATTATCCCTTTGGCATAACGTTGATACTGCCGATCAGTTAGTAATTTTGCGGCAGCCAGTTCCTCTGGTTTTTTTGGATTTTCTTTAGCAATTTGTATCAGCGTTTCATCTGAGAGTACAAAACGCCTTGGCCTGTCCTGTTGTTGGGCCTGTTGTTCCCGCCACAGAGCCAATTGTTGCAATCGATTGACTTCCTCCCCGACACTCAACTGGCTACCACCTTTTACTTTTTGATAGACAAGTTCCATGTCAACGGGTTGCCAACGTTTTAAAATATCCATATCCTGTTGAAAGTATTGTTTCAGGTTTTTCTGCTCTAACTGCTGCTCAATTTCCTGCCAGATTTGTGCCAGATAGGACACATCGTTTGCGGCATAAGTTAGCTGATAGGTCGCCAATGGTCTTTTCAACCAATCGGTTCGAGTCGCACCCTTATCCAGGGTAATATGCGCATAATATTCGATAAGTTTCTGATAACTGATGGATTGGCCTAAACCGAGAAAATTACAGGCTACCTGTGTATCAAATAATACACCCGGGGTCGTACCCAGCAGTCGCTGTAAAACTTCGATATCTTCCGAACAGGAATGCATTACCCATAACAACTGACTTTGAAAAAGTTTTATTAAGGGTATCCAGTTGTCGGCTTTATTATTTTTCTCGTTGTTTATGGCAACGCAATCAATCAGAACATGTTCATCACCATCGGAAATTTGTAACAGCGCCGGTATGGGATAATAGGTACGCTCACGTACAAATTCGGTGTCCAGAGCGAGCCATTGACACGTTGACCAGTGCCGGCAAAATTGTGTTAACTGTTCTACCGTATCAACCCATTTAAAAACTACATTGTTTGGCATAGGTTATTTATTCTTTTTTTCTTCTTCGGCTCTGAGATCTTTTCTTAAGATTTTCCCTACATTGGATTTTGGTAAATCCTCACGAAACTCAATGATCTTTGGTCGTTTATAGCCGGTGAAATTTTCCTTAGAGAATTGCCTTATATCATCTTCGGTTAAACTGGCATCTTTTCTGACCACGAAGACTTTAACCACTTCACCACTTTTGGCATCGGGGACACCAATAGCGGCCACTTCCAGAATACCCGGATGACCCGCCAGAACATCTTCGATTTCATTGGGAAAAACATTAAACCCTGAAACCAGTATCATATCCTTTTTACGATCCACCAGACGCACAAAACCTTTGTCATCAATCACCGCAATATCACCGGTTCGGAACCAGCCATCGACGATAGCTTCTGCGGTTGCTTCCGGTCGATGCCAGTAGCCTTTCATCACCTGAGGACCTTTGATGCAGAGTTCACCACGCTCACCGATGGGTAATTCATTACCATCATCATCAATCACTTTCACTTCAGTCGAAGGGATTGGTAAGCCAATTGTGCCATTATACTCTTTGGTATTCATGGGATTAACACAGGCTGCCGGTGATGTTTCTGTTAATCCATAAGCCTCCAGCAAAGGTTTACCTGTGACCTGTTGCCAGGTTTCAGCCACGGCCCTTTGTACTGCCATTCCACCACCAAGGGCCATCTTTAATGGCGAAAAATCCAGTTGGTCGAATCCTGGGGTGTTTAATAACCCATTGAACAAGGTATTCACTCCAGTAATAGCGGTAAAAGGATATCGGGAGAGTTCCTTAACAAAACCCGGCATATCACGTGGATTAGTAATAAGAATGTTATGCCCTCCCAGATAGATAAACACCATACAGTTGGCTGTTAGTGCAAAAATGTGATACAGCGGAAGGGCTGTAATAACAATTTCTTCGCCTTTTTTTAAAACATTTGACATCCACACATCCGTTTGCAACATGTTGGCGACAATATTTCTGTGGGTCAGTTCTGCCCCTTTGGCGACACCGGTAGTGCCACCGGTATATTGTAAAAAAGCGGTATCTTCGCCTTTAACATCAACCGGTTGAAAATGATGCTGACTACCTTTTGTTAGTGCCTGGTTGAAGCTATGTCTTGTCGGTAAATCAAAGGGTTTAATCATTTTTTTAATGTGCTTAACCGCAAAATTAACAAGTACACCTTTGGGAAACGATAATAAATCACCCAGCTGAGTAGTAATCACCTGAGTCACATTGGTTTCTTCAATAATTTCGGCCAGGGTGCTGGCAAAATTTTCGATGATAACGATGGCTGATGTACCGGAATCGTTGAGTTGATGACGTAATTCTCTGGCGGTATAGAGTGGATTGACATTTACCGCTATCATTCCGGCTTTCAGGATCCCAAAAAGAGCCACAGGGTATTGCAGCATATTCGGCATCATTAAAGCTACCCGGCTGCCTTTAGCCAGTTTAAGTTCATTTTGTAAGTAAGAAGCAAACTGAGTTGAAAGGCTATCCAGTTGTGAGAAAGTTAAGGTTTTACCCATGTTAGTAAAAGCAGGATTGGCAGCATATTCTTTGACACTGTTCTCCAGAACCTCGACCAACGATTTAATCGCATCCGGATTAATTTCATCAGGAATACCGGGAGGGTAACTTTTAAGCCAGATTTTTTTCATTTTTACGCTCTCTTGTTATTTTTCAGACTTTTGCCACTTATGAGCAATCTACCCTAAACCGCTCAAAGTATCAAAATGAAATACATAAAACTGTTTACAATTGTATGAAATTTGAGCAAGAAGCAAAGATGTCAGCTAAACTGAAGACAAAGACTGTCCATCTTCATATGAGATGTGAGTCAAAATACTATTTATTGGAGCCACACTTGTTTGACGTTAGCATAGCTGATATTTCCATTATATTGGTAGAACCATCGTCCACCCAGCGTAAACTCATCGTAAACAGCCTGGATGAATCGGGAGTTCGAGAAATTGAAGCCGTTAAAACAGGGGAAATCGCATTAGAACGAATTGCAGCCTCTTATCCTGATCTGGTCATTAGTTCCATGTATCTTGAGGATATGACGGGTACCGATCTGGTTACACATATGCGAAATAATTTCGATCTGAAAGATATTCCTTTTATGCTCATTTCAAGTGAGAAACGCTTTAAATTACTTGATCCCATCCGTCAGGCCGGAGTTGTGGCCATTCTTCCTAAACCTTTCCAGCATAGTGATTTACAACGCGCACTGGATTCAACACTTGATTTTGTCAGGCCGGAAGAACTGGCGTTAAAGAACGTTGATATCAGCCAGCTTAAGGTGATGGTGGTAGATGACTCCCGTATGGCCAGACGACACATTCAGCGTGTACTTGGTGATATGGGAATAGAAAATATTACCATGGCTGAAAATGGCAGAGAAGCAGTCAGGTTATTTGATGAATCAGCCTTTGATTTAATTGTCACCGACCTCAATATGCCTGAAATGGATGGCAATGAACTGGTCAACTATATCCGACAGCAATCGGACCATCCGGATACCCCGGTAATGATGGTCACCAGCGAAGATAACAATGCCCGACTGGCCAATATAGAACAGTCTGGCGTATCGGCCATCTGCGATAAACCCTTTGAACCAGCCGATGTCAGAAATACACTTATGCGAGTGCTTGGAGGCTGAAAGGGAAAAGAGCAAGTTGTGAGTTTGTAGGAATTTCGAATTTGGGAAAAAAATAGACGCTCATCTCTACATGATAGAGTAAGACATAAAGATTTTTCTCTGAAAAGCCTGGCTCCATTGAAGGATACCTTTAGTTAAATTTCAATCTCTGAGCGGCTTCAAAAAATCATCAATCGCTTGTGCCACCTCTGTTACCGATTCCATATGCAGGTGATGGGAGCCTTTCAGATAAGTCGTTTGCAGATCATTCACCAGTGGCATGCGTTTTTTCACCAGGCGATGAATACCCCTGTAGCCTTTATCGCCTTCAATATATAAGCTGGGACAGGCAATGTTTTTCAGGAATAAATCAATTTGAGCCTCGGTCATTCGAAGTGCGGATGGCCACCTTAAACGCCGGTCGGTTTTCCAGCAATAACCGCCTTCGACTGCCTGTAAATTCCTCTCAACCAATGGTCGCATAATTTCATGATCAAGTTCTCCAATCTCAACCCGAGCCTCAAGAGCTGATTCAATTGTAGGATAAACAGTTAGTTTGCTCGGCTTTTTCAGACGTCTTAGCACGTGTTTTCTTAGCTGTTCTACTGCTGTGATGCTTTCATCAAAAATGGGACCCAGAGCTTCAATACTAACAAATGCAGCAACCTTTTCGGGAAATGTTGCTGCAATAAGACTTCCAATGGCAGCACCCATGGAATGACCGATAATAATAAATTGCTGCCACCCCATCTGTTCACAAAAAGCCAGCACTTCACTGACTCCATCGATAAAATGATAATTTTCTCCTTCGGCTTTACAACTGGAATTCCCATGGCCGGGAAAATCCATTGCGGTAATTTCCCAGCCCA
>DRNA01000434.1 GCA_011322365.1 Aeromonadales bacterium
AAAACCGATACCAACAGCGTCACTAAAATGAGCTTTGACAGCTTTGGTAGTCGGCGTAATGTCAACTGGGTGAGCAGCGTATTAAATACCCCACCCATCACCCTGGTTGCCATTACCGACAAAGGTTATACCGGCCATGAGCAACTCGATGATGTGGGATTAATTCATATGAATGGACGGGTTTATGATCCCCTTATGGGACGGTTTTTAAGTGCCGACCCCAATATTCAGGCGCCTACGGATACGCAGTCGCTTAATCGGTATGCTTATGTGCTGAATAATCCGTTGAGTGCGACGGATCCTAGTGGGTATTTCTTTAAGAAATTACTACAAAAAATATCGAGTAATCCACTATTAAATGCCATTGCTTCCTATTACCTGGGACCACTGTATGCAGCGGCTGTAACGGCTGCAAATGGTGGCTCTTTTGGTGACATTCTGAAAAGCTATGTCATAGCCAGTGCTGCACAGGCAGCATTCCAGGCTTATGGTGCTGGAGATGGTTTTGCGGGTTTTGTCTCAAGGGGTGCCATTGGCGGCGTAGTTAATGTAACCAGTGGTGGTAAATTCGGACAGGGCTTTATGAGTGCGGGTTTAGGCGGGCTTTATGGCGGTGATGATATTTTTGTATCGGCCATTATTGGTGGTACTATATCCAGAGCCACCGGTGGTAAGTTTGCTAATGGGGCTGCCAGTGCCGGGTTTGCGGCGGCTATGCGGAGTGGGGGGAGTGATAGAAATTTTAATAGAGAAGGCGATGACCCTCCCCTTTTAGCTGATCTAACAGAAGATCAAAAAATTGAGATACAAAAACGCTTAGATATTATAAATAAGTCTGCAGAAATAAGGATAGCCGATGACTCTAAAGGCGTTGCTAGATGGCTGGGAAAACAAATAGGATCATTAAGTAAAGAATTTGGAATTGAGTTTGGCACAGAAATTATTACAATAAACGGAGGGGCTGGCTTTCATCTTGTTGATACTCAATTTAAGACAAATGCCGTAGAGTATTTAAAAGTAGATGGCATTGCAAGCTGGCATAATCATCCCACGAAAGGCATTGCAAGTTCTACTGATTTTATAGCTTCATTTGATAACAACCGAGACTCATTTATATCATTATCAAATGGAAAAATACAGCAAATACATTATACACAAATAAGTTTGGCCTATAAAAAAATAGGCCAACAATTTTTAAATGATGGATATAATGATCCCAAAACTTTTTTACCCAGGATGAATCAGTGGATTGAAGCACAATCAGTTTTTTATATTGACAAATATTCTACATATTTTTGAGAAAAAGGATAGGCTATGAATAAGGTTGTAATAATTATATTATGTTTATTACTTTCTAGTCAGATATCAATAGCATCTGAATTAAGAGAGTATATTCCTGTTTCTATGATTCAACTTATATCAAACCCAAAGAAATTTAATGATAATGACGTTGTCCTAAAAGGAGTTCTAAAAATAAATTCTTCTGAGGCAAGGTTATTTTTTAGTAAAGAATTTTATATTAATAACAGTTATAAAAATAGTTTGATATTAGATATTAAAGGTCGTTCAGAAGAATTATGTTTTGCTGATGGACACTTTATACAGATACAAGGTTTGTTTAAATATTACCCTAGCTCAAAACCACTAGGAGACAAATTATATATATTAGAACTTACAAATATTACAAAGGCTATTTTTTTAAACACAATTATTTACCCTAAGGGGAAAATAAACAAGAAATCCAATATAATTAAGATGTTAATGGACTCCACAGAAAAAAATAATAAAGATCATGATCGTGGTTTTCTTGCTCAGGAATGTTCGAAAAAATAGAAAACGGGTGTAACTCTCATACTGAGCATTTGACTCCCAATCTCACAACATTATCAGGTGGGTCGATTGGATTTAAATAGAAATCTTTTATTAACGTCCAGGCATTATCCATCTGTTTGCTGAGCAGTATAGAACGAAAGGTCAGGATAGCTTGTCCGCCATGATCTTCCCAACGTTGTCCTGAGCGTTTGCAGCGCATTTGTAAAACTGTTTTGCAAGCTGACTCGACAATGCCAGAGCCAATAGGTTTGTTTTCGTCTGCCAAACGGGCATATTCACAGCGTGCTCGATGTCGAGTAAAGTAAGTGTAGCCGTCCACTTTGGCATCGTACTTTTTACCAATTTATTCATCGAACGATTTGCAACTTTCAATCAATGGGGTCAGAGTAACTGATAATTAGTGTAGCCGTCCACTTTGGAATCGTACTTTTTACCAATTTATTCATCGAACGATTTGCAACTTTTATGACCGTTTTGCCACGCTCTCATCATAACTTTTTTTGGTTTTTCTAAATTAAAATCATACGTTCGACCAAACTGCATTATAAAATTTACCATCATAAGTCTTGAGTTTAAAAAGCCAAAACCTCCTGTTACGATGATTTTGGCTTGATACGGTTGATATTGTAATTTTCAATAACTTGCTCATGGGTTAATTATACACTTATTCGTGTATATTACGAATCAATGGGGTCAGAGACGTTGATAATTTTACATCAACAGGGACAGGCACTCTCAGAAAAAATCAACCTTCAAAAAATCAACCTTCAAAAAATCAGAATTTCACAAAATATAATCAACTATAAAAATCGTTCCGTAAAATAATAAAAATCTTGAAATTGAGTGGTAAAAACCAGAAAAACAGAAATTCAATGTAAATGAAACCTTGAACCATTGTTGTCTTCAATAAAAGCAAACACGCAAACATGGACAGGCACTCCCAGAAAAAAGCACTCTTCAAAAAAAATCAGAATTCCGCAAAAAATAATCACCTATAAAAATCGTTCATAAAAATAGTGAATTGTTTGAAATTATGTATAAAAAGCCAGAAAAACAAAGACAACAACAGGGACAGGCACTTCCAGAAAAAATCACCCTTCAAAAAAATCAGAATTCCGCAAAAAATAATCACCTATAAAAATTGTTCGGTACAATAATAAAAATCTTGAAATTGAGTGGTAAAACCAA
>DRNA01000435.1 GCA_011322365.1 Aeromonadales bacterium
AATTCATCTGCTCAATGGTTATGGTCAAGTTTTCGTATTGAAAATCTTGTAGTGCCTGCATGGCAATATTCTGCTGTTCAAAGGGTGTGGTATCCGTTGGTGAGATATATTTTAAGACACCTTTTGAAGTGGAATGTAGTTCACCATTTTTTACGATGATACCTTTTTCATTGACGGTTACAGGCAGGGAGCCATCAACCAGTCCGCTGGCGGAAAAGCCTTTTATATCCAGAAAGTTAAAGAAGGATTCAAGATTAAGCTGAGTTACATTTATGTTCATAGCTTTAGATTGCTGGTAGATATCGGTTTCCGGGATACTGATATCGAACAGGCCAGAAAACAAGCTAAAAGAAACCTTGGCATTTAATCGGGTTAAATCGGTTAAAGAAAGGTCGCTTTTTAAATCATTCAGGGTGAACCCTTGTTTTTGTTGAATAGAATTCAGATTAATTTTAGCTTCTAGCTTTGTGGGCAACGCTTTTTTTAAACTAAAATACAGATCAGAAAATTGATAGTCAAAAGCTGAAATGACTCCGGCATTTAAAGATAGTTTGGATTTATCTGTTATTGAAGAAAAAATAGAGAATGTATCAATGGGTGTTTTTTTCAATTGCATGATACTGCTTAGATTAAAATTAAGAGTCCATTGCTCCTGTTTTATTGCTGTATATATACTTGAAACAGGCCAGAATTTTGACGATAGTTTTTTTGCACTAAAGGTTGAATTTAATTTTGATGTTTTAAAATGATAACTGGAATCAAATTTAATGACTTCTTCATTTTCCGTAATTGATTTTTCTATTTTAACCAGGCTGTCCGGTATGATTCCACATTGCATATCTACTTTGACAGGATTTATTTGATACAGACAATGGGTCGTTGCTATTAAGTCATTGCTGATGATTTTAAAATTAAACTGTCCTGAAGTATCAAGTTGTTGAAAAAACGAATCTGCTAAATTATGTTGTTTCAGATTTAGATTGATTTGAAAAGATGGTTGGAGCAAATGAAACTGTTTAAGAGTGATTTCGATATTTTGTATGGAACTTTCGTGAACGATGGACGCCCTGGAAGACTGGCTGATTGAAAAATTTGAAGTCTGGAAACTTAGTCTGTTTTGTATGTTTGAAAAAGCAACATGGCTGCTGATCTTGTATTTTCCAAAATTAACCTTTTTAATTTTTGGTAACAATTTTTCAGGAATAATTTGTCCATTCAGTAAGCCTTCTCCTGAAAATGATAGCTGCCTGGTATTAAATAAAAAAGATTGATTTTCATACTGGAAATTCTGACCTTTCCATTGCATATTAATAACAGGGAATTTTTGCAGACTTAAATTATTATCACCATCAAAGCTTAGTATAAACTCATTGCTATTTGTTTTAATCTGTAAGGGTTGAGTTTTTAATACAGTGACTATGTGTATAGGCTGATCCGTTACGAAGGAAATTTTCTGGTTGTTGAATTTGGCTCGAAAACGATTGCTGCTAACTGTTGCATTTTTCAATGTGAGCTTGTCAAAGACGATTTCTGCCTCACCTTTTATTTTCGCCTGGAGCAATTGTGTAATATCTTCAGGAAATTTAGGCCAGTTCAATTCTGCACTGATGGCCAGTTCAGGTTCAGAGAATGTAATCTCTTTGGCTGATATCAACTGTAGATTTTGCAGTAATTGTAAAAATTCAGTTTTCACATTAGCAGATAGTTGAAGTTGCTGTGGACGCTGTTGTTTATGCCACCTATAATTCAAGCTGAAGTGTTGTTGTTTGCCTACTGAGGCCGCCAGATTCAAATCTGTTTTTCCGTCAATTCCCGAAATATAAAAATCGACAGCCTGGGAAATGTTCTGCCAATGTCCATCCCCTTCAAAACTGAGGGCTTTGGTGTTTATCTGTAATTTTCCCAGAACATAAAAGTCACCACTACGAACCTCAGCCTGTTTAATATTGAATAAAAAAGGCAACTCAATTGCTGTTAAGGCTGGTAGTTTAAACGATTTATTGTTGCTGGCAGTATCCGATTTTTCCTGTTGGCTATTATCGGCCAGGTTAAAAAGAAAATGATCTATGGTTATGGTTTTGTCGTTGTGAAAATAGGGAACACTAACACCATGAATTGTGAGTTGTTTTCCATCGGCTAAAGATATCTGCACAGTTTTAATGTTAGTTGAAGAAAACCCAGGTAAGGACATCTCCAGCCTGGTGAGTTTCCAGTGCTGTGGTAGAAAAAATTGCAGGGCGAATCGTGACCAGAAAGGAGAACTTAGCCAAAGCAGTAAAAATAGTGCTAACAACAATACAAAAAATCTGGAAAGGTTTCTGACCAGTTTATTTTTCAAAATAGCAGGTCTCCTTTTCCATGAGCCGATGCACACCTGTTGGGATGCCGGCTAGTGCTTAAGCATTTTCTCGGTCTATGGCACGGTAACCAATGTCGGTTCTAAAATAAACATCATCCCAATGAATTTCCCGGACCAGTTTATAGGCTTTTTGTTGCGCTTCAGTAACATTTTCACCCAGAGCCACCGCACATAATACCCGGCCACCAGCGGTGTAGATATGCCCTTCATTATCGGATCGAGTGCCGGCATGAAATATTTTACCGGTATCTAAAGAACTTTGCAGAGTTTGCGGGTTTGCCAGACCGGTAATGAGTTTATCTCTGGCATAACTTTCAGGATAGCCGCCTGCGGCCAATACCACACCTAATGCTGCTCTCGAATCAAAATCGATTTGATGTTCATTGAGTTTGCCATCAAGGGCTGCCAGACAAAGTTCTGCCAGATCAGATTTTAAGCGCATCATAATAGGTTGAGTTTCCGGATCGCCAAAACGACAGTTAAATTCAATGACTTTTGGTGTACCATCCGCATCTATCATCAGGCCAGCATAAAGAAAACCGAGGTAGGGGTTCCCTTCAGCTTTCATCCCCTGGATCGTCGGAATAATAACTTCCTTCATAATGCGCTGATGAATGTCTGCCGTGACCACGGGTGCCGGAGAATAGGCACCCATACCACCGGTATTAGGGCCTTTATCGCCATTGTCACGAGCCTTGTGATCCTGTGAGGTCGCAAATGGTAGTACATGCTCACCATCGACCATAACAATAAAGCTGGCCTCTTCGCCCTGTAAAAATTCTTCGATCACTACACGGCTACCGGCTTCACCAAAACGGTTAGCAGAGAGCATATCTTCTATGGCTGAGAAGGCCTGTTCCTGAGTTTGTGCTACAATCACCCCTTTACCCGCCGCCAGGCCATCTGCTTTTATTACAATGGGTGCACCCTGTTGCTGCACATAGTTTTTAGCGGCAACAACATCGGTAAATGTGGCGTATTGTGCAGTTGGGATCTGGTGTCTTTGCAGAAAATCTTTACTAAATGATTTAGAGCCTTCGAGTTGAGCTGCTGCCTGGCTCGGTCCAAAGCAGGGGCAACCCGCTTGTTGAAAACGATCAGCCAGACCATCCACCAGAGGTTGTTCCGGCCCGACAATGGTGAGCCCTATGTCATTAGACTGTGCAAATTCAAGTAAAGCATCAATATCGGTTGCTGATATGGCAACATTTTCCAGTTTGGGTTCTAATGCTGTCCCGGCATTACCGGGAGCTAGGTATACCTTATGGATATTTTTTGATTGAGCCACTTTCCAGGCCAGGGCATGTTCTCTACCACCGCTACCAATAACTAAAACGTTCATGCTGAGTTTAATTCCTGCTCTAGTGTCTGAAGTGGCGCATGCTGGTAAATACCATGGCGATATCATGCTCGTTTGCAGCGGCTATGACTTCTTCGTCGCGTACGGAACCACCCGGTTGAATAACGGCGGTAATACCGACTTTTGCCGCAGCATCCAGCCCATCTCTGAAAGGGAAAAAAGCATCTGATGCCATTACCGCCCCGGACACTTCAAGGCCTTCGTCCTCGGCTTTTATGCCAGCTATTTTGGCACTGTAAACCCGGCTCATCTGACCGGCACCTATACCGATGGTCTGTTCATTTCGAGCATAGACGATGGCATTGGATTTTACATATTTGGCTACCTTCCAGGCAAAGTTAAGATCCTGCATTTCCTGATCTGTTGGTTCTCTTTTGGTGACAACGCGGAGTTCTGCTTCATTGACCAGCTCGATATCACGATCCTGTAACAATAAACCACCAGTAACTCGTTTACAGTCTAAAGCGGGCAACAAATTTTGCCAGCCGCCACAGCTGAGGATGCGAACATTGGGTTTTGCTGAACAGATGTCCAGAGCTTCATCGCTGATGGACGGGGCAATAAGCACTTCTACAAACTGTCGATCGATTATAGCTTTGGCAGTTTCGGCATCTAATTGTTGATTAAATGCAATAATGCCACCAAAAGCTGAGGTAGGATCGGTGGCAAAGGCTTTTTCGTAAGCTTCGAGTAAGGTTGTGGCCGAGGCTACTCCACAGGGATTTGCATGTTTAACAATGACGCAGGCAGCCGCATTTGAAAAACTTTTCACACATTCCAGAGCCGCATCAGTATCGGCTACGTTGTTATACGATAAATCTTTCCCCTGAAGTTGTTTTGCGGTTGAAACCGAAGCTTCAGAGGCCTGCTTTTCAATATAGAAGGCAGCTTTTTGATGCGGGTTTTCGCCATAGCGCATACCCTGTTTTTTCTCATACTGAAAATTAAACAGTTGCGGAAATTCAGCCTGTTCCGAGGTTTCTTCTTCAGCGGCCAGTTGTGAACCCAGGTAATTTGAAATGATACCATCATATCTTGCCGTATGAGCAAAAGTTTTCACTGACAATTGAAAACGCTGATCAAGAGTTAAACCGCCTTGTTGTTGGATATTTTCCAGTATCCAGTCATAGTCATCTGCTTCCACTACTACGGTAACATGCTGATAATTTTTAGCTGCTGCGCGCAGCATGGTAGGGCCACCAATATCGATATTTTCAATGGCACGCTGGCGGTCACAATCCGGGGCCGCAATGGTTTGCTCAAAGGGGTAAAGGTTAACCACCAGCAGATCGATAGGCTGAATATCATGACTTTGCATGATGGCATCATCAGTTCCGCGACGTCCTAAAATACCGCCATGAATTTTTGGATGAAGTGTTTTCAGGCGGCCATCCATCATTTCAGGAAAGCCGGTATAGTCAGAGACTTCAGTGACAGGAATGCCTTTTGTTTCAAGTAAAGTGGCTGTACCACCGGTAGACAGGATCTCTATGCCCTGTTGGTGCAGTGCCTCGGCAAAATTTTCAATACCAGTTTTGTCTGAAACACTGATGAGAGCACGTTTAATATTGTGAATATCGGACATGAAGAACCCCTTAATTCAGGCCGTAAGTTTTTAATTTTTTTCTGAGTGTGCCACGATTTAATCCCAGCATAATTGAAGCCTGGGTTTGATTGCCTCGGGTGTGTTTGAGTACCGATTCCATCAAGGGGGCCTCAATTTCTGCCAGCACCAGATTGTAAAGATCGGTAACCGGCTGCCCATCGAGTTGAGTAAAGTAATTCTTTAGTGCCGATTCAACACAGCATCTTAATGTGGCCTGATTATCAGGTGTTTTATTAAGTGGTTCAGAGTTGTTAGTAACATCTTTTTCAGATGAATGTTTGCCAATTGCTGGTAATGTGGGTTCCATGACGGTCATTTTTGTTTGTGCCTTTTTAACTTATTTTAACGAGCATTTCTTAATTGAATGGCTTCGCCTGTTTGTATAGTAAATATTTTAACTTGCTTTAATCATTAGCCGATAATCATCGGTCGGAAAGTTAAAGCGTTGTTTTAAAGTAACTAACTGCAATGCAGCATTTTCTATTTTATTAAAATGTTTTCGAAATTCCTTTTCAACGGTTAGATTTTTCAGATACCAGCCCACATGCTTCCGGGCGATACGCAACCCCATCTTTTCGCCATAAAAACGATGCAATGCAATAACATGTGACTGCAAAATCTCACCAATTGCTTTATTGGTTAATTCTAATGGAACAAAATCAGATGATAATTGACTATGGGCAAGGAAATGATGGATTTCGTTAAATATCCAGGGCTTCCCCTGTGCGCCTCGACCTATCATTAATGCATCAGCCTGAGTGTGTTCTATAACCAGCCTTGCTTTTTCTGCGGAATCGATATCACCATTGGCAATAACCGGGATCTGCACCTGCTGTTTTACTTTTTTGATACTGTCATATTCCACTGGACCGGCAAATTTACAGGCTCGCGTACGTCCATGAATAGTTAGCGCCTGAATGCCGCAATCTTCAGCTATATGAGCAATTTCTGTTGCATTCCTGTTGTTGCTATCCGAGCCTGTTCTGATTTTTAAGGTAACAGGTATATCAACCGCATTTACTGCCTGAGTTAATATTTCAGCCACTAATTTGGGTTTGGCCAGTAGGGCAGAGCCAGCCGCTTTATTGCAGACTTTTTTTGCCGGGCAACCCATATTGATATCGATTATATCGGCACCTGAATCAGCATTGTATTTTGCCGCCAGTGCAATAATATCTGCATCAGCTCCGGCAATTTGAACCCAGCGAATACCGGCTTCCTTACAATGGTGCTGCCTCTGTAGACTCTTTTGTGTCTGCCAAAGTTCGGGCTTAGCCGAAATCATTTCAGAAATCGCCGCTGTGGCACCATATTTCATGCATAATTTACGGAAGGGCAAATCGGTAACACCTGCCATAGGTGCCAGTATTAACGGCACTTGCGACAATAGTTGTGGGAAATGGTGCTTGCCAATCTTCAACGTTAGCTCTAAAAATGGTAAAACAGGGTGGAATATTCTACAGCGATCCTGTGCACGGTGGAAGAACAATTGGTGGTTTTTTATACAATTATTTCATCGCATTATTCTAAAATGGCTTCGAGGTGAAAATTTTGTTGAACTGCAGGATCGACATTAGCTGAATCCTGGGTAAAAAAACAGTATGATATAAAGCATTCATGTAACATTAGCATGACGTTGCATCTGAATACATAGCGTATGATGTAGAGACTTTCAAATGAAACCAGCGATCAGTCCGGCCATACTGGCTTTTTTATTTACCTTGTTGAGTGCCTGTAGTGTTGATGCTCAGGATGATGCTGGGCAGTCTGAACACGACGCAACCAGAATTTCAGCCGCTGGCCCGGATCAGAAATTAAGTCAGTCAGTTAACTGTAAGGCAGTAAAATTACAAGTGCTGGGTGCTGGTGGGCCGGAGATAAATGATGGCATGGCATCCAGTTCATTTATTATCTGGATAAATGGCAAAGCCGGCATTATGGTAGATGCTGGGGGTGGGAGCAGTTTAAATTTTGAAAAATCCGGGGCCGATTTCAATGATCTTGATGCTATTTTATTAACGCATTTACATGTGGATCACTCTGTAGCAGTTCCAGTGTATGTTAAGGCAGGGTATTTTAGTGGCAGGGACAGCAACCTACCTTTGTTGGGTCCTGATGCCGGGGGGGATTTCCCATCAACAGTGGATTTCACCAGGTCTCTATTTAGTGATCAGCAAAAAAGTGTCTATCCCTATCTTTCAGATAATTTTCGGCAACAGCCCTCAACGGATTTTCTGATTAAACCACAAAATGTTAACCCTGAGGGAAAGGTTTGGCACAGGAAGCTTTCCGAAAAACTATCAGTCTCCGCCATCAACGTGATACATGGTGCGGTGCCCGCTATTGCCTGGCGTGTAGATTATGGACAATGTAGTATTACCTTCAGTGGGGATATGAATGGCTCTTCGGGTAATCTGCAGCAACTGGCTTTAAACAGCAATTTATTAGTTGCCAATAATGCTATTCCAGAAGATGCGGGTCGAATAGCTAAATTTTTACATATGACGCCTTTAACCATAGGGAAAATTGCAAAAAAAGCTAAGGTGAAAAAATTATTATTAGCACATTTTATGCTAAGAACCAAAGATGTTATTCCAGAAACCCTGAAAATTATCAGGAAAAATTATCAGGGTGAAATTATTATAGCCAGCGACCTGCTCAAGGTTGATCCCTAAATAACGAAGTAAAGGAGAATGTATGAAAAAAATAACTCCAGGGCTAATACTTTTGATAGCCTCAGCATTACCTTTGTCGCTCCATGCTATGGGGAAGTGGAGTGATTTTTTTAAGTCGAAAGAAAAACCTGAAATCATATCAAAGAAGCAGAAGATAGCCTTTAGTACAGATGAATTATCTGCTGCCTTTAAAGATGCTTTGAAAATAGGCTCAGAAAAAGTTGTAAATCAACTCGGCCAGGTGGATGGTTTTAATGCGGATCCGGCTATACATATTCCATTACCAAAAACAATGAAAAAGGTAAAAAAAGCATTATCGCGATTCGGGATGTCTTCCATGGTGAATGATCTGGAATTGAAAATTAATCGAGCTGCCGAATTAGCTGCACCAAAGGCTAAAAAGTTATTTTTAGAATCCATTCAAAATATGAGCTTTGAAGATGTAAAAACAATCTATCAGGGTGATACTCATTCTGCGACAAAATATTTTCAGTCAAAAATGACACCTACACTTTCCAGAGAAATGAAACCGGTGATAACTGACAGCCTCTCCGAAGCGGGAGCCATACAGCTATATGATAAAGTCGTCAAAAAATACCAGGGCCTGCCCTTTGTACCAGATATAAAAACTAACCTGACTGAATATGTGGTGACAAAAAGTATGGATGGTATATTTTATTACCTGGCAAAACAGGAAGAAGCTATAAGAAAAGACCCAGTGAAACAGACCACCAATTTATTAAAAAAAGTTTTTGGTGCTCAATAGTTTTTACTCCAGTCTAAAGGGAATAAACAGATAAAGAGGAATATCGATTCATGAATCAACAGACTGATACGCTCGTCATAGGAGCAGGCCTGGCGGGTCTGGTTACTGCCTATGAGTTACTGAAAAAAGGTCAGCGAGTGTGTATTGTGGATGCTCAACCGCGGGAAAAAATGGGTGGGCTGGCAAAAATAGCCTTTGGTGGTATGGCCATAGTGGGGACACCAGAGCAAAAGAAAAAAGGCGTGAAAGATAGTCCTGAGTTGGCCCTGAAGGATTGGTATTCTTTTGCTGAATTTAGTGATGATGATATTTATCCCAAAGCCTGGGCCAAGCACTATGTTGAGCATTCCCTGGAGGATGTTTATTACTATATGAAGGCATTGGATGTGAGTTTTTTGCCTGCGGTGAACTGGGTCGAACGAGGATTATTTATTCCGGGTAATTCGGTGCCGCGTTATCATATCATCTGGGGGTGTAGTGCACGGTTGGTCAGTCAGTTATTGGCGCAAATTTTGCCTTTTGAAAGTGATAAACTGCAATTGGTTTTTAATAGTACGGTGGAAGAATTAACTCGGGAAAATAGAAAAATTACTGGTTGTAAAGGAGCCTCGCAGCAGGGTAAAGCATTTGAAATAAAGGCTGAAAATACTGTGGTGGCCTGTGGTGGTTTTACCGGAAACATTGAAAGAGTGAAACAAAACTGGCCAACAGATTGGGGGAAGGCGCCAGAGGTCATTCTCAATGGCTCTCATCCTGGCAATAATGGTGTGCTGCATGATGAAGTTGCCAGACAGGGAGGGCAACTGACTCACATGCAGGATATGTGGAATTATGCCGCAGGAATTCCCCATCCTGAGCCAGAATATGAGGGGCAAGGGCTAAGCCTGATCCCCTGCAAGTCCGCCCTTTGGCTTGATCATAAAGGGCGGAGAATTGGCCCCCAACCACTGGTGACCGGGTTTGATACCAATTATCTGTGCCAGCAGCTAAGCCAGCAGGAAAAACCCTATTCCTGGCAGTTACTCAATAAACGTATTGCATTGAAGGAATTTGCCATTTCAGGCAGTGAGCATAATCCTATGATCCGGGATCGCCGGTTGTCGGGGTTGCTGAAAGAGTTAGTTTTTGGTAATCATCGACTATTTGAACAGATGTCAGATAAAAGTGCAGAATTTGTTGTGGCTGACAATCTGAGTCAGTTACATGAAAAAATGAACAGTCTGACCGCCGATAATGCTGTGAATCTGGATGTGTTAACCCGTACTATCAATGACTTTGATGCTATGGTTGCCCGGGGCAAACATCAATGGAATGATGATCAGATCAGACGGATTTTACATGCCCGACAATGGGGTAGCGATAAACTCAGAACCTGTTATCCTAAGCCTATACTGGATGGTTCACCACTGGTGGCCATTAAGGTGAATATTATTTCCAGGAAAAGTCTGGGAGGCATTCAGACTAATTTGCACAGTCAGGTGCTGGATAATGCCAATAACCCTTTAGCAGGACTGTATGCTGTGGGTGAAGCGGCCGGGTTTGGTGGCGGTGGTGCCAGTGGTAAACGATCACTGGAAGGTACCTTTTTATCGGGTTGTTTATTAACGGCGCAACAGGCAGCAAAAGCTTTAACATGAAAACAAGAATAAAATAGAGAGAGAATAATGAAAAAAACAGGTGCGTGGCTGGCAAGATATGCTTTGGAACAACTTCCCATTTCCCATACTTTTGGTATTCCCGGTGTACATAATACCGAACTTTATGACGAGCTCAATAATTCGGAAAGTATCACGCCAATTTTAGTGACCCATGAAGGGTGTGGTGCTTTTATGGGCGATGCAGTGAGTCGGGTGAGTGATGAAATTGGTTGTTTATTGATTGTACCAGCGGCGGGTGTGACCCATGCGGCCAGTGGGATCGGTGAAGCTTTTCTTGATGGCATTCCTTTATTGATTATTGCTGGCGGTATTCGTAATGACTCAGAATTCGGTTACCAGTTACATGAAATGGATCAGCACAAACTGCTCGAACCCATCACCAAAAAGACCTTCAAAATAGAGCGCCAACAGGATGTGGTTAAAACCCTGTTTGAAGCTTATACCATTGCTACCACCGGAGAGCCAGGTCCGGTTTTTGTGGAGTTGCCGGTAAATGTTCAACTGGATCGAGGTGAAGTAGGAGAACTACCAAAATTTGAAAAAATAAAACCCGATCTTGAGGTTGATGAAACCTTAATCAATCAGGCCATCAGCTTATTAAGCGAAGCCAGAAACCCCGCTATTTTTGTTGGATGGGGTGGGGTACATGCAACCAGAGAACTTGAGCAAATTGCAGAACATCTGGGTATGCCCGTGGCTACTACCTTACAGGGTTTAAGTAGTTTTCCGGCTAAAAATCCTTTGCATTGTGGTTTTGGTTTTGGTCCCTCAGCAGTACCGGCAGCCAGAAACGCATTTAAGAATTGTGACTGTTTATTAGCCATAGGTACGCGTTTTGGTGAAATAGCCACCGGAAGCTATGGCGTTAAAGTGCCAGAAAATTTAATTCATATTGATATTAACCCGGCAGTCTTTAATCGAAATTTTAAGGCCAAAACAGCTATCGAAGGTGATGCAAAAGTGGTGTTATCGGCGTTAGCTGAAAAAATAACCGCGCTGATGCCAACACGCAACAGTGAAACCTTAAAGGCGCAAATTAAAAAAGACAAACAGGATTATCGTAACGAATGGTATGAAAATGATCATGAGAATAAAGTGAATCCAGCCCGATTTTTTGATGCCTTGCGAAAGCAAATGGATGATGACAGTTATCTGGTGGTGGATGATGGTAACCATACTTTTTTAACAGCTGAATTAATGCCCATTAATCATCCGACAGGGATGATTTCGCCGACGGACTTCAATTGTATGGGCTACGCAGTACCAGCAACCATTGGTGCAAAATTTGCTCACCCGGATAAACAGGTCGTCAGTGTGGTTGGTGATGGTGCTTTCCTGATGACTGCAATGGAACTGGCGACGGCAAGCTGCAATCAGTTAGGGGTAATTCAATGCATTTTTAACGATGGCGAATTATCACAAATTGCCCAGGCTCAGGAACGTCCCTATAACAAAAAAACCTGCTCTGAACTTGCCAGCGTAAAATTTTCAGGGGTTGCAACCGCAACAGGATGTAAATATCTTTATATTGAAACGAATGACCAAATCACACCGATACTGGAAAAAGCCTTTGCATTAGCATCAGAAAATAAAGCGGTCATTGTTGACGTGAATATCGATTATTCAAAACCCACCTGCTTTACCGATGGTGTGGTTAAAACTAATATTAAACGATTACCGTTTGATACCAAAGTGAGAATGATTGGCCGGGCAATATATCGAAAAATAAAAAAGTGATGGGTAATCATTGGGGTGTTTAAATTCTACGGAAACGGCTAATGATAATTTCACAGGGATGTCAATCATGTCTAAACTCTTTAACTCGAACCTCGCTCGTCGTCATCCTGACCGCAGTGGAAGGATCTTAAGAACCCACAATCAAACCATAATAGTAAATAGTGGGTTTCTCCATCGCATGGATAGCTGTACAAACAGAAAATCACGATTCAATTTTTGAGTTATTGGATGTTAGTCCAACTACCGAGGAAGATGAGTATTTCGAGTCAAAGCTTTCTGGTTCAGCGCTTAAAAATGGTTGGTTCCTCTTAGTGGGGAAAGGTTTTGAAAATCGCTTAGTTCAAAGAAATGTTCTAAGTGAGCTTTCTCAATATGGCCCCACAGTAGCCTGCTCAATTGAAGAACATGTCATGTATTCTTCTGCTGAATATTGGTGTTCCGGCTCAAAGAAATGGTCTGCTGCTCATGACGCTCAGCAAGGCATGTATAGCCTTAAAACTAGTGGCGCGCTGCCAAATTTATTCGAGAGTCTGAAAATCAGAGTAAGCAGGGATCAAGATGCAGAGGGCGGTGAAAAGGCTGATGTCAATTTAACCGCAAAGCGTAAATCTCGGGTGGCTCGCCCCCGAGCTGGATAGTGTAAACTGGGTCTTTTCCCAGTTTACGGTATTCAGTTTATGGAACTACAAAGAGATAATCATCATGTTTACCGGTTAATGTACCA
>DRNA01000436.1 GCA_011322365.1 Aeromonadales bacterium
CCTTTGCCCATGAAAGCTTCTTCAGAAGGAAGACCCAGGTATTGAGCAGATGCCCCTGTTGCGATAATAACAGCATCAGCACTGTAAGTATGGGCATCACCTTTTAAAACAAAAGGTTTTTGTAGTAATTCTGTTTCATTAATATGATCAAAAATAATTTCAGTTCCAAAGCGTTCAGCATGTTTTTGCATTCGAAGCATTAATTCCGGTCCCTGCACGCCATCATTATCGCCTGGCCAGTTATCTACGTCCGTAGTGGTAGTGAGTTGCCCACCCTGTTCAATGCCCGTTATCAGTACAGGAGAAAGGTTTGCACGAGCAGCATACACTGCTGCAGTATATCCTGCAGGACCTGATCCAATGATTACAAGTCTCTGATGTTTTATTTCACTCATGGATTTCTCAATTAGAAGTAATTAATGAATTGATTTTAAGAAATAGAATCAGTTCTGTGAAGTGATATTTGTGTTTTATTTAACTTAGACATAAAAAAACCCGCCGAAGCGGGTTTTTGAATAGCTAATTTTACTTTTTAGCTTTTTTAGCACGTTTAGTCTTTTTAACCTTCAGTGCGTCTTTGATGAATTTAGTTTCAGAAGAAACAAGCTTTTTAGCATGCTTTGCTCTGAATCTGGCAACTGCAGCTTCGATCTTCTGTTCTTCTTTTGCCAGTTTATCAACAACCCTGGACAATTTGGCGACCATAGCATTAGCAGATTTTACAGTCTGTTTTTGAGCTCTGACAATAGCTTTTTTAGCAGAAACTGCTGCTGCTGCTTTTTTCTTGGCTGCAATAGCTGATTTAACGCCTTTTTTAGCTGCGGCAGTGGGTTTTGCTTTTGCTGCAGCACGTTTTTTTGCTGCAGCTGCAGTAGCTTTAGCTACTTTGGCTTCAAGGGCTTTTACCTGCTTAAGACCGACAGATAATTTTTTGTTAGCTGCATCCGCAACTTTCTTTGCAGCTGCTATGGCCTTAGCTGTAGTAACGCCAGCAGTTGCTACTTTCTTTGGCGCTGCTTTTTTAGCTACGCTTTTTTTAGGAGCTGCTTTTTTAGCGACTCTCTTTTTAGGAGCTGCTTTTTTAGCTACGCTTTTTTTAGGAGCTGCTTTTTTAGCGACTGCCTTTTTAGGGGCTGCTTTTTTAGCTACGCTTTTTTTAGGAGCTGCTTTTTTAGAAGCTACTTTAGTAGCTGCTGATTGTTTTTCTTTTGGCTTCGCCATGTGATTATTCTCCAAATAGTCGGTCAAAAATTAAACTGTCGCATATTCTATAGCACTAAACGGTTAAATTTCAAAGTAAATTTACTAAAAATTGCATTTTTTTTGATTATTTTTATCATTTTTTGCCATATCCGAAAATATACACAGTTTTATATTGAAATTTGTAAAATTTTGCAGGAAATTAAAAAATTTATAAATGCACAAAATATCAATTTAAAATTGCTACTTTATAAACGTGTCAGTCCCTTTTTGATCCCAGAAAATTAAAATATCATTTCTGGTACTTTATCTGGGATGATTAACTCAGCTTCAGTTTTTGCTTTTATTTCATCTATTGATACACCGGGAGCTCTTTCTAACAGATGGAATTTACCATCGATTATTTCCAGTACAGCCAAATCGGTTACTATTTTCTTTATACAATTTGCGCCGGTTAAAGGCAGTGTACATTTTTTTAATATCTTTGATTCTCCTTTTTTATTGGCATGCATCATTGTTACAATAATGTTATCCGCACCTGCCACCAGATCCATGGCACCGCCCATGCCTTTTACCAGGTTACCCGGGATCATATACGACGCTATATTTCCTGATTCATCTACCTCGAACGCGCCTAAAATTGTTAAGTCAACATGCCCCCCTCGAATCATGGCAAAACTGTCTGAGGAAGAGAAAAAACAGGCACCAGTCACTGCAGTAACGGTCTGTTTACCCGCATTGATTAGATCAGCATCAACATTTTCTTTGCTGGGGAAGGGGCCCATACCTAACAAACCATTTTCTGACTGAAATAATACCTCAATACCCTCTGGTATGTAATTAGCCACCAAAGTGGGAATGCCTATACCAAGATTTACGTAATAACCATCTTTTAACTCTGTTGCAATACGTTGTGCGATTTCGTTTCTGTTAAGTGCCACGGTGTTTATCCTCTTTAACTGCTACGCTTTATTTTCTTGTTATTTAATTGCTGCTAATGGTCTCTTGTTCAATTCTTTTTTCAAATTGCCCTTGTATTATCCGATCAACGTAAATCCCCGGTGTATGAATATAATTTGGGTCGAGTTCCCCGGGAGCAACTATTTCTTCTACTTCTGCCACAGTGATTTTAGCCGCGGTTGCCATATCTTTATTAAAATTCATGGCAGTTTCTCTAAATATCAGATTACCCATGGTGTCGCCTTTCCAGGCTTTAATAAGCGAAAAATCGGCTGTGAGACTGTCTTCCAGTATATAGTTTTTTCCATTAATCACTCGAGTTTCCTTACCTTCAGCTACAGCAGTACCATAACCTGTGGCCGTAAAAAAAGCAGGGATACCAGCTCCTCCTGCCCGCACTTTTTCGGCCAGGGTGCCCTGTGGCGTAAGAATAACTTCCATCTCTCCTGACAGAAATAACTGTTCAAATAATGCATTCTCACCCACATATGACGCTATCATGGTTTTTATCTGTCGTTGCTCCAACCACAATCCTAAACCAAAACCATCAACGCCAGCATTATTTGAAATACAGGTTAATTGACTAGTCCCCATTTTTTTAACCTGAGCGATTAAACCTTCTGGTATGCCACAAAGGCCGAAACCACCTATCATTACGGTCATGTTATTTTCAAGGCCATCTAAAGCCTGCTGGTAACTATCAACGACCTTATTAAAACCGGCCATAAAATTCTCCTGTTATTTATTAAATTAATTTTTCAGTTGCCCTGAGGCAATAGCCACTTTGGAATTTGTTTGCCTGCCAAGTTTGTTGAAAATAAATTGATTTGCCTGCAATAATTTATTTAAATCAATTCCTGTGTCTATACCCATACCGTTGAGCATATAAACCACGTCTTCAGTAGCAACATTTCCAGTAGCACCTTTAGCATAAGGACAACCGCCTAAACCGCCAACAGCACTGTCAATATTGGCAATGCCGTGTTGAAGCGAAATTAAAATATTGGCTAATGCCTGTCCATAAGTGTCATGAAAATGAACAGCCAATGTTGATGGGTTAATTGTTTTTAATAAAGTCCCTAATAAACGGGATGTTTTAATCGGCGTTCCTACGCCTATAGTATCACCTAAAGAAATTTCATAACAACCCGCTTCCAGCAGTTGCTGGCAGACAGCGTCAACCTGAGAAGTTTTTATCTCACCTTCATAAGGACAACCCAACACACAGGAAATATATCCTCTTACCGGTATACGCAATTGTTGTGCCTTCACTAATAATGGTTTAAAACGATTGATACTATCTTCAATGCTACAATTAATGTTCTTCTGGCTGAAGGTTTCTGAAGCGGCTGCAAAAATAGCAACTTCTTTTGCACCTGCGGCAATAGCATTGTCAAAACCTTGTAAATTGGGTGTTAGTACCGGAAAATGGATATCTGTATATTTCTGGATAGCTTCAACAATTGATGTTGCATCCGCCATTTGAGGTACCCATTTGGGACTGACAAAACTGGTTGCTTCAATGTACTTTATGCCGGATTTAACCAGAAGATCAATTAATCTGAGTTTTACATCCGTTGTTACAAAGGTTTTTTCATTTTGCAGACCATCTCTGGGGCCTACTTCAGTAATTTTAACATGGTCAGGGTATCTGTTTGTCAACGGTTTATCCTCAACTTTTGTCCGCACAAAATTTAACCAGTTCTGTGCCTTCAGTAACCTGTTCACCTACATTAAAAAAGACCTCTTCAATCGTTCCGTCTGCCGGAGCGGAAATACTATGTTCCATTTTCATTGCTTCCATTATGAGTAATTTGTCACCCTTTTGTACGTGATCATTTTTATGCACGGAGATCTGAATAATCGTACCGGGCATTGGAGCCAGAAGATTGTTGTCAACATTATCTTCCAGTAAATGATCAGAAGTCTCTTCCAGGTGCAGGGTAAAGTTTTCGCCATGAAGATAGAGGGTGATTTCGTTATCAGTACGAACAATATTGCTACAGATTCTCTTTTCTGCAATATTGGCAAACAACAAGGTATTTGCAGAAGTTGTTGATGCATCATTTTGATGTGTCTCAGCAGATAATACAACTTCTGCAAAAGGTTGATCATTTTTGATAATGATCGTTTTAAACTGTTCCTGCTCCGCAGCTGGCTGTGGTGTGACTAAAATTGAATAATGATTTATTAAATCATTCAGGGTTTCGCTCAAATTAAAACGACTGAAAGCAACCTCACCATTACGCCACAAATTAGCAATTCCCCAGGGAGAAAAGGGGTCCTGCCGGGCCTGATTCTTTAGTGTCGATTGATGTTGGTTCTGTAAAAACAGATATACGGAGATTAAGGCCAGTATTTCGCTATTACTGGACACCTGTTGTGAAAAAAGATGATCATGTTGTTGCTCAATAAAATGGGTGCTTAACTTGCATTGAGCAAATGCCAGATTATTGCTTATGGCTGCGAGAAAAGCTAAATTAGTTTTTACACCTACTAATTGTATCTGGCTGAGTGCAACAGATAATCGTCTTAATGCAGAATTTCTATCTTTATCCCAGACGATTAATTTTGCAATCATGGGATCATAATAGATAGAAATTTCGTCTGACTCAACAATTCCACTATCGATTCTGGTGTAAAGGTTTTGAGCTGGAAATTGAAGGTGTCGTATTTTGCCCGTTGAAGGAAAAAAATCCTGCTCGGGATCTTCAGCATAAATTCTAACTTCAAAAGCATGTCCTGAAGCCGTTATTTCGTGCTGGCTTTTCGGTAAATTTTCTCCATATGCGACCAGTAATTGCCATTCAACCAGATCCTCACCGGTAATCATCTCTGTGACGGGATGTTCGACCTGTAAACGGGTATTCATTTCCATAAAATAGAACTGACCATCACTATCATAAAGAAACTCAACCGTGCCTGCGCCAACATACTCAATGGCCTTTGCCGCTTTGATGGCAACTTCGCCAAGTGATTTTCTGATGTTATCCGGTAGAGAGGGAGCAGGGGCTTCCTCAATAATTTTCTGGTGGCGCCTTTGCAGGGAACAGTCTCTTTCAAAAAGGTGCACACAGTGTCCATTTGTATCTGCAAAAATCTGTATTTCCACATGTCTGGGTTGAACCAGATACTTTTCAACTAAAACCTGATCATCGTTAAAACTGGATAATGATTCTCTTTTACATGAAGATAAAGCAGAGGAAAAATCCTGCTGTTTCTGAACGATTCTCATGCCTTTTCCACCACCTCCTGCAGTGGCTTTAAGCAACACAGGAAAACCTGTTTTTTCTGCCTCTTCTAACAGTTTTTGTTCGCTTTGCTCCGTACCGTGATAACCCGTAACCAATGGCACACCGGCCTTCTGCATGATTTCTTTTGCTGCACTTTTAGAGCCCATGGCTATTATCGCCTCGACAGAGGGTCCGATAAATACAATATTTTCAGCGGCACATTTTTGCGCAAAGTCTGCATTTTCAGATAAAAAACCGTAACCGGGATGAATAGCCTGTGCCCCGGTCTTTTTAGCAATCTGTATTATTTTATCAGCTTTCAGATAGCTTTCTTTAACCGGAGCAGGGCCTAAAAGATAGGCTTCATCTGCCATCTTAACATGCAAGGCATCTTGATCAGGCTCAGAGTATACGGCTACGGTTTTGATGGAAAGCCTGTTACAGGTTTTGATAATACGACAGGCTATCTCACCGCGATTGGCAATAAGTATTTTGTCAAACATCAGCGTCCCCATCGACCAGGTCGGTAACATTGTTACTTTCTTGCGGCCATTGAGGTTCTCTTTTCTCCAAAAATGCTGAAACGCCTTCCTTGCCTTCCGGGCTTGCCCTTCGATCGGCAATTTTCTGAGCGGTATCGCGGATCATCTCTTCGTTGATAGGTAACACTTCAACACGTTTTATAAGCTTTTTGACTTCAATAATGGCCAACGGAGCATTGGCTGTAATTAAACCGACTAAATGTTCAGCCACTTTTTCAAGTTCATCGAGATGACAAATTTCAGATACCAGGCCTGATTTTAATGCATCCTCAGCGCTGAAAATTTCAGCGCTGATAAAATATCGACTGGCCGCCCTGGAACCAATGGCTTTCACTACATAAGGACTAATAACCGATGGTATCAGCCCCAAACGAACCTCGGACAGACAAAAACTTGCATTATCACTACAGATGGCAAAATCGCAAG